>JBKJWE010000344.1:0-15319 GCA_046717045.1 Nitrospiraceae bacterium
CTCTTGAAGGCTTTTCTCCTGAATAGTGGCTTCCCTGGCTAGCCACCCAAGACCTTGCCTGACAGAATCGATTAGTTCTTGTTCTGAAAGTCCAACGGCGGGGAGTGCTTGTTCTTTATGGCTGGCATGCGTTGATTCCCCCGCACCATCAGCCTGCCCAAGAGTTTCTCCGCTCCTGATAGGCCTTTCCTCCACGGGGACGCTGTTTCCTTCTGGCAGAGGAACGTCTTCACCACCTCGCCCGTTCGTCACATCTCCGGTTTTCGGAGTCTCGATTCCCAACATTACCCGCAACCGCTGATTGACTTCCTTCATGCTCATGAGCCGCTTTTTCAGATCGTCAATTGCTGTGGAAAACGTGGCGGTCTGCTCTCGAGCACTCATCGCCTCTGCCCGAAACGCAGAAAGCTCCCACACCTCGCCCGTTCGAATCACATAATGAGACACCACGAGCAGATTGGCTACGACAACAATAGCCCCAACCATCAGTAGTTTGCGCGCAAACTTCCGTGGAAAGCTGAATCGCAACGGCTTGGCCGTCGACCCACGGAATATCACTACGGTGTAGGAATCGCTGTTTTCTGGTCCGTTTCCTTGTCCCATAATGTATTCACCCCCTACTGACGGGGTACCTTCACTTCCTGGCAAGTTTTCTGAGTGTACCTACCCAGGCCCCGTAGGTCAACCCCTACTCTAGTGATGAAACCAAATTGCACTACTACAATTAGACGGTGGTTTCAGTCACCACCCACGCAAGATATCGAGGTAATCCCCGCCTCACGGGTACTGCGATGATTTCTGGTGTTTCATATGAGTGTTGGAATTTAATAGACCTCTCAACCTCCTGATATCGGGCATCCGTTGTTTTGACCATCAGTACAGCTTCCCTACCTTCGACGACCTTCCCTTTCCACGCATAAATAGACTGAGCGTTTGGGAAGATCGTGACACAGGCTGCGAGTTTTGCTTTCAAGAGCGTTTGCCCAATCTTCCGAGCCCGTTTTGAGCTACCTGCGGTTACGAAAACAATGAGCACATTTCCAGCCTGTATCTTCTTCATCATCTGACAATACAAGACAGAGTTACCTACTGCAATGGCACTGGGACGCATCCTTTCTGAAGACTATTTGGAAGCAATTTCTGGGCCTACTACGTATATGAAAAACAAATTATCTTTACTTATCAGGTGCTTATAATAATTATTCGCAGTCATAGTTCCATTGTCTTTGACAGAAATGTGTCATTTATCCCTTAGTCCAACAAAACATCGACAAAAATGTACAAATATTGTCCCCCTCCGAGTTGAAGTCTTTGGCTGGAGCACCTTCGCGGTTCAAAAACTCCAAGTTGAACACGGTTAACGGATAGCATTCGCCTCTCGATTGACAGCCTTTTCGCTCCTCACATATGATGCCCCAAGGTGGAGGTTATGAAATGGGCTGTACGATTTCTCCCAAAGAACTCAAAGCGCGACTCGATAAGGGCGATCAGCTGGTACTGCTTGATGTCCGAGAGCAGTGGGAATACGACCTAGCCAAACTGACGAACTCAACTCTTATTCCGCTCGGCACCCTTCCACACTCAATCGGCAAACTTAATCGAGACACGGAAATCATCGCGATCTGCCATCACGGCATGAGAAGCGCCGACGCGACGAACTTTCTCTTACAGCAGGGATTTCCGAATGTGAAAAATCTGGTGGGAGGGATTGACGCCTGGTCTGCCCAGGTTGACGGAACCGTGCCTCGGTATTGACGCTCGTGCCATCCGCGTGCCTTCGAAGCAGCGCACGCCTTGCATCTTGATTCGGCTTGTGCCTCTACCCCATCCGCTCACGAAAATATTCGACGGTCTTCTTGAGCCCATCACGAAGATCCATTTTCGGGTCCCAGGATAATTCTCGACGAAGCTTGCTTGCATCGATGACGCTCCGTGCTTGCTCGCCCTTTTTCGCCGGTCCGTGAACTTCCTTTAAGGTAGATCCGGTGTGCTCCTGAAGAATCCGAAAGAGATCGTTGACCGAAGTTTCTTGTCCCGTTCCCACGTTATAGGTTCCCTGCGTTTCTTGTCCCATCACGGAAAGGTTGGCTTCGACCACATCTTCGACAAACACAAAATCTCTGGTTTGCCTTCCATTGCCGTTGATGACGGCCTGCTCGTTGTTCAGGAGCTTCTGGATAAAGATCGCAACGACGCCTGCTTCCCCATGGGGATCTTGACGAGGCCCATAGACGTTGGCGTACCGCAAGTTGACCATCTGCAGCCCGCTGACTCGCTGAAAATAGGACAGATATTGCTCCCCACAGAGTTTGCTCAGCCCATAGGGTGAGAGGGGCTGCGTCACGTGTGATTCTGGTGCCGGATAGATCTCTTGCTCACCGTAGATGGCCCCGCCGGACGAAGAAAACACTACTTTACGAACCCCATGTTTGACGGCCTGTTGCAGCACATTCAACATGCCGAGAATATTCACCTGCGCGTCGAACGTGGGGTCTTCGACAGACCTGCGCACATCCATCTGCGCCGCCAAATGCATGACGATATTCGGGCGTTCGTTTCGGAAAATGCGTTCCAGCCGCCAACTCTGGATATCGGTCTTGTAAAATCTGGCGTTGCGGTTCAGATTCTTCCGCTTCCCCGTGGACAAGTTGTCCACCACCACCACTTCGTGCCCCTCGAGGATCAGACGATCCACGATGTGTGAACCGATGAACCCAGCGCCCCCGGTCACGAGTACCTTCATGCCTGCCCCCATCATCTGAAGATCGGTGCGATCTTGCCTCTTAGGAGAGGCTGATCATTTCGCCCTATCACGCTCGAATCCCACCAAGATCTCTCGATTCCCCTTTCGCCCAATCACCGGCGAATCAAGAGAGCCCATCACACCCAGCCCCAATTGCTGAGCACTGGCTATCACTTTCTCGGTTACAGCCCGGCGTTGCGCGTCGTCTCGAACAATCCCTCCCCGCCCAACTTGCCCCTTCCCAACTTCAAACTGCGGCTTGACCAAGGCGACGACATGCGCGCGTGCGCTGAGCAGAGAGACCACTGCGGGCAACACCAACGTCAGTGAAATAAAAGAAACATCGATCACGGCCACGTCGATCGGTTCTGGAACAATCGTGCGATCAACATACCGAATGTTGGTCCGTTCGAGCAAGATAACACGCGAATCTTGACGCAACCTCCACTCGAACTGTCCGTATCCCACATCAATCGCATACACGCATCTGGCCCCCCGCTGGAGCAGACAATCCGTAAATCCTCCGGTGGAACATCCAACGTCTAACGCAACAACTCCAGCCGAATCAATCTGAAAAGCGTTGAGCGCAGCAGCTAACTTATCCCCTGATCGACTCACGAAGGCAGTCGGTCGCTTGACTTCGATGGGGGCATCCGTCACGACCATCTTCGCCGGCTTGTCCACCAACACGCCGTCGACTCTCACGCCTCCTGCCAATACCGCCTTCACGGCACGTTCACGGCTCTCGACAAGCCCCCGCGCCACTAACACTCGGTCCAACCGTTCTTTTATTGGGCGGGGTTTACTGGGCATGAAGTCAGGCAAGGTTCATCGATCTGGACGGAAGGAAAAGGCGGGCCGAGCCTAGGAAGCCGATTCCTCGGACTCGTCCTCATTGAGAGAGTAGGCGTGGATGCGTTTCTTGCCGTTCTTGTCCTGGACCAACACTTCAACCCTGTGTTCGGCATCTTCGAGAATTTTCAGACAGTTTTTCGAGAGACGAATACCTTCTTCAAAGATCTTCAAAGATTCATCAAGGGGAAGATCCCCCTTTTCTAACTCACCCACGATGGCTTCCAGCCGGGCCATCGCCTGTTCGAATTTCACAGCTGCCACGATATTCTCCTTGTGACGGCACGAGCTATGCGGCCATTATACTCGGCATCGCGGGGATTTTAAACTGAGGAATCGGGATGCACGCCAGTCACCGTGCAGGATAACTGTCCCTCCACAAGTTGCGCCATCAGCTTCTGCCCCACCCCTACCTCGGCAACTCGACGGACGACGCGACCGGCTGGATCAGTACGAAGAATGCTGTACCCACGACCGAGAATTCCCAATGGGCTGAGGTTGTGGAGCTGTGCCACCGCCCCCTGCATATCTCGGTGCCGCCGATCAAGCAACGTGCTCATCTGTCGTTCCAGGCGTTTGCCCAGTTGTGGGACTATGGCCAACCCTTGTTTAACCGCGACTAACGGATTGAGGCGAGAGAGGTCGTGCTGGAGTTCCTGGATACGATCGCACCTGGTCGAGAGCAGTCTCCGCCCATTCTCGTACAAGTGATCAGCCAGCCCATCGGCCCGTTGTGCTTCTTCTTGTAGACGGAATCGAATCGAGGTCAACCCTTGCACCGATGCGTCGAGGCGACGGCGCTCGATTTGGCCATAATGCATCACAGCCTGCATGATACGAATAGCCAGTTCACCCAATCGCTCCACGACGTCGGCCAACACAGGGGTCGCAGCCTCTGCCGCAGCGGAGGGCGTAGGGGCTCGGAGGTCCGCGGCAAAGTCCGCAAGTGTAAAGTCGATTTCATGTCCGACTGCAGAGACGACCGGAACCGTCGAACCGGCAATCGCGCGTACGACGACCTCCTCATTAAAGCTCCACAGGTCTTCCATTGAGCCGCCACCGCGCCCGACTATGATGACTTCCACATTGCCTACATCGTTTAAGGCGGAGAGGGCCTCGGCAATTTGAGCTGCAGCCCCATCCCCTTGCACCAATACCGGCGCAATGAGGATCCGAATCGTCGGCCAGCGCCTCCGAAGCACAGCCAGAATATCTCTGATCGCGGCGCCGCGCAGCGACGTCACCACGCCGACAGTTCGCGGGAATGCCGGCAAGGGTCTCTTTCGTGCTTGGTCAAAGAGGCCCTCGGCGGCCAAACGCTCTTTCAACTGTTCAAAGGCGAGTTGCAACGCTCCAATTCCCTTTGGCTCCACATACTCGAGGACAATCTGATATTCGCCACGTGGTTCATAGATCGTGAGCCGGCCTCGGACCACAACCTGCATGCCCTCCTGCAACATGAACCGCAATCGCCCTGCGTTGGAGCGAAAGAGGACCGCCCGAATCTGACTGCTTTCGTCTTTGAGAGTACAGTAGAGGTGGCCCGATCCGGGGGCGCGAAGATTGGAAATCTCGCCTTCAATCCAGATGTCGGGAAATTGGTCTTCGATTGAGGCGCGAAGCAGCCCCGTTAACTCCGACACTGTAAGCACGCGTCTCGGAGCGAGGGAAGAGGCGGAAGCAGAGTCAACACTTGGGAGCGTAGTCAACTCCTTTAGTCGACGAGGCGAATCCGTTCGATCGACAAGGCTTTGCCGATTCGAGCATCGAGATTGATGAGCACGGCACAGAAGACGGCAGGCCCCGACGCCACTTCAAAACGGCGCGGCATACCGGTCAAAAACTTTTCGATCGCTAGTTCTTTCTTGACGCCGATCACGGAATGAAGCGGGCCGGTCATGCCGATATCCGTCAAATAGGCCGTGCCCCGCGGCAAGATTTGCTCATCCGCCGTTTGCACGTGCGTGTGCGTCCCGACCACCGCCGTGACCTCGCCATCCAGATAGTACCCCATCGCCATTTTTTCCGACGTGGCTTCCGCATGCATATCGACGATAACGGCCGCCGCGCGCTTTTTCAGGTTAGCCAATTCCTTCTTCGCCACCTGAAAGGGGCAATCCAAAGTCGGCATATAGGCCCGCCCCATCAAATGGAGTACGGCAAGCTGTTCCCCCCCAGGCGTCTCAAGCACGTAACTGCCACGGCCAGGCACACCCTCCGGATAGTTGGCCGGGCGGAGTAATCGCGGCTCTCGTGGAATGTAATCGAGGATTTCCTTCTTGTCCCAGGCGTGATTCCCGGTCGTGATGACCGCAATCCCGATCTCGAACAATTCTTCCGCCAATTCCGGCGTAATGCCGAAACCGCCGGCGACATTTTCGCCGTTTCCGATGACGACATCGATCTGGTGTTTCGCCACCAGACGAGGGACTGCTCTGGCCACTGCACGGCGACCAGGCTCCCCGAAAATGTCGCCGATGAACAAGACTTTCACTTCGCGTACTCCACGTAGCGGCTTTCGCGAATGACCGTCACTTTGATCTGCCCGGGATAGGTCAATTCCTGCTCGATTTTCTTGGCCAAATCTCGAGACAGTTGGAACGATTCCGTGTCGGTCACATCTTCCTGCCTGACGATCACACGAATCTCACGACCCGCTTGAATGGCATAAGCTTTCTGCACGCCTTTGGCCGAGGTCGCCAGCGATTCGAGCTTCTCCAATCGCTTCACGTAGGATTCGAGCGCTTCACGCCTGGCACCGGGCCGTGCCGCAGAGAGGGCCTCCGCCGCCGCCACTAAAACCGACTCCGGGCACAACGGCTCCACTTGTTCATGATGGGCCGCGATCGCATTGACGATTTTCTCGCTTTCACCGTACTTCTTGGCGATCTCCGCCCCCAACATCGCATGCGTTCCTTCTTCTTCGTGACTGACCGCCTTGCCGATGTCGTGCAGCAGCGCGCCGCGCCGCGCCAGTTTCACGTCCAAGCCCAGCTCCGACGCCATGATCCCGCAAATATACGAGGCCTCCCTGGCGTGGTACAGATTGTTCTGCCCGTAGCTCGTGCGGTACTTCAGTCGGCCCAAAACTTTGACCAACTCCGGATGGAAATCCGCGAGCCCCAATTCGAAAATGATTTTCTCCGTTTCCTCGATCATGAGCTTGTCGATGTCCACCTTGACCTTCTCGACTATCTCCTCGATCCGCGTCGGGTGAATGCGCCCATCGTGCATCAACCGTTCGAGCGACACTTTGGCAATCTCGCGACGGAGCGGATCGAAACCGGAGATAATGACGGCTTCCGGCGTCTCATCGATGATCAGATCGATACCGGTCGCCGCTTCGATCGCCCGAATGTTGCGACCTTCGCGTCCGATGATCCGTCCCTTCATGGCATCATTCGGAATCGGAACCACGGAAATCGTCGACTCGGACACATAGTCTCGCACCACTCGTTGAATAGACGTGGTGATGATTTCTCGCGCCTCCCGCTCCGCATTCTCGCGAGCTTCTTCGAGCGTTCGCTTGGCAATCCCAGCCGCGTCGAGACGAGCCTGGCTTTCCATTTCCTGAAACAGGTGCTTCTTCGCCTCGTCGGCGGTCATGCCTGCCACCCGCTCCAATGCGTCCCGATGTTCCTTTTCAGCCTGCGCGCAAGCGGTCTCTTTACCGAAGAGCTGCTCATCGCGCTTGGCGAGCTCTTGCTCTCGCCTCAGCGCATCGCTATCCCGTTTGTCCACCGCGCCAATTCGTTTCTCAAGAGCCTCCTCGCGCTGGTTCTGTCGCTTTTCAGCATTCGAGAGCTCAGCAAACTTGAGTTTCTGTTCCTTCTCGAGTTCCACTTTCGACTGTAGGACGAGTTCCTTCGCCTCCAGCTCCGCTTCCTTGACGATATTCTCGGCTTCACGCTGGGCATTCTGTAGGGCCTGGCAAGCCTGTTCCTCTTCGTGAGCCTTCTTGGCAGCCGCCGACGACCGCCGGATCACCTCGAACAGTCCGATCCCGACTAGCCCCCCGACGATGGCCATCAATAGATACATGACGATTGAGTTCGAAATGGGACTCACCCCCTTCAACATCGAGACGAGCGCACCCAGCTGCTCAGCCTCGTGCAATCCGCAGGTCCGGAACATTGGTTAGGGAAACGCGGCAGGAAGATGAGAGAACGAAGAGGACGACTTCACCGGCTTATGAGCGGCTCACTCCGAGAACGGGCTTCGCATGGATGGGCGTACGGTTGGGGTACTGCTTAGGGCACGTCCCGTTCTGGACAGATCGATCATAGTCCGGCGGCCTGAACGACCGCTGCGCCGGGCGAAAGGCGTTACAGAATGCACTGGAAGGAGCCGAAGACGACTCCCGTGCATGCCGAGCCCCGCCGGCAACAGACATTCGACAATCTTTTCCAGTATAGCGACAAAACGAAAAAGCAAAAGGACGAACCTTCGTACAGAACTCCATTGTCCGATCAGAACCTGCATCGATAATCCGACGTCCATTCTTACGTTGACCGAATCGTATCCCGGAAAACTCAACCGGTTCGAGCGTAACCTGATTCGTTTCCCTATCGTCGTGGCCTGCGCCCCGATCTCTTACACACGCACGGTTCACGATAACAAAGGACTCTCGCCCTTTGCAAGCTGAATCTACCTAAAGAGCGAGGTCGGCACCTGCTCCTCGATCGACTCCATGAGCGATAGCATCCGTCGTTCGACATCTGCATCGCCCTGAGCTCGCTTCCGCTCAAGTTCAGATAACTGATGGGCCAGATTGAGCGCCGTGAGAACGGCGAGCTTCGACGGCGTCGTCGTATGCATCCCTTCCGCAAGATGACGCATCTGGCCGTCTACGAAACTGGCCAAGCGACGAACATAGGCCTCATCCGCTTCGCCGCGAATCGTGTAGCGCTGGCCATAGATTTCGACATCGATCGTCTTAGTCAAGGGCCACCTCCTTGCGTTCTTCGAAACATTCTAACAGCTCGATTTCGCCGAGCACCGTCTCGATCCGTGACTTAATATCGACCCGCTCACGCTCCCACCGCTTGCTGGATTCATCACGGTCCGCGAGTCGTCGCCGCGTGGCCTTCAAGTCATCTTCAAGGGCGGCGTTCTTTTTTTTGAGTTCCTGAATGAGTTTGACGAGATCTTTGATCCGACTTTCCAGCGCGTCCAGTCGATCGAGTGCCATACCCGCATCCTTCCGGAAACCGCTACCGATTGTGGCGCACTATAGAAACTTGCCTAGATCTTGTCAAGAAAGCGACTCAGGACGTCTCGCCCAACCTTGTATACTCCCGATAACTCCTCAGCACACGTTTCACGTATTGGCGCGTCTCCTGATAAGGAATCAATTCGACGAACTCGTCTTGGCTCCGCCCCCGTTGCAATCCGATCCAATTTCCAACGGCGATCGGCCCGGCATTGTAGGCGGCAATGGTATAAACGACATTCCCTGAAAACTGTTCGAGGAGTTGCTCCAGATAGCGGACACCGATGCGAATATTCGTTTCTTGATCGAACAAGTCGTCTCGCACCACCGCTGGGTAGCCATACCGCTGGGCTACGGCATTTGCCGTCGTCGGCATCACCTGCATCAGTCCAATCGCGCCGACGCGCGACACTGCTTTCCAGTCGTATTGACTTTCTTCCCGAATAATAGCCGCGACCAGGTAGGGATCGACGCCTTTCGCACCCTGTCCCTTGATTGTCGAGACCAGCCCGGTTGGATAGGCCACTTTCCACAACGCGGGAGCGACCGATCCCCCCACGCGCTCCAACTTGTCCCGAAATCTGGCCCGAGCGAGGCGGAGCGCGTGGTGATAGGCGCCGACTTCGTTCAACATCGCAGACAGTACTGTAAGGGTGTCAGGATCCTGTCCATACCGATCGGTGAGGACAGCCAACTCGTGCGCCGCATCGGCCTCAAGACCCAGGACCTTGAGTTCAAGCGCTCGCCGATAGGCCGGTTGTTGCCCAATCTCTGATCGATTGTTTCGAGGCAACGGCGTGTCGGTCGATGCCTGAGCCTCAGCAGTTACCGTTACTGGCTCAATGGCAGGAGATTCCACGAGAGGGATATCCGTCCTCTCACGGGCCATCTGACAATAATAAGTATAGATGTACCGCGCACAGACCTGCCGATAAAACTCGGGCGCTCGGGGTTGTTGCGCCTGCTCGGACGCACGCCCCATCCAATACAACGCCTGCGGTTCGAAATCGCTGTCATGTTGTTCGGCAATGACACGCAACGCCTCGATCGCGTCTCGATAACGAGCCGTCCGATAATAAACCCAGCCCACGCGCCAGTGAGCCTCGGCCCGTTGCGAAGCGGGCTCTCCCGATTTGGCTACCTGCCGGTAGCGCGCAATCGCCTCGTCAAACCGTCCTTGATCTTCTAGCCAGATTCCCGCGAAGAGCGTGATCTGTCCCTTTTGTTCTGCCGACAGTGAGCCACCGTG
This sequence comes from Nitrospiraceae bacterium, assembly GCA_046717045.1. Taxonomy (GTDB): domain Bacteria; phylum Nitrospirota; class Nitrospiria; order Nitrospirales; family Nitrospiraceae; genus JBKJWE01. Next base: position 10,057 of record JBKJWE010000344.1, read on the forward strand.
AACCGACTTCGCCAATTCCATCAGCTTGTCGCCTTGTCCCTGCCGCAGGTGGACCCGAGCCAGCCAGACGGACGCCTCGTGAGATTCCGACGCGCCGTTCTTGACCAGAGCGTGAAAGGTTTCGCGCGCCTGCTCATATTGCTTGAGCCGCACCTGCGCGATCCCGAGCTTGAGCTTGGCTTCCGATCGACGCGGTGAATTCTGATCGGTCGCGAGAAACTTGTTCAATTCGGCGATCGCCTCCGCATGAAACGCCTGCCCCAGAAAGGCCTGCGCCCGGCTAAACCGCTCAGCCGATTGCGGCACCCAGGGTTCACCGCCCAAATTAGTGGACAGCAAACTGTCGGCTTCTTTGCCTTCGGCCGTATAGGGAAATCGAATCCACAACTGTCTCAGTGTCTCGCGTCCCTCGGCAATCTTGCTCTCCCTCAGTTGGCAAGCGGCGCGACGGAGCAACGCCTGCGCCGTCCCCGTTTCTTTGTCACTCATGCGCACGGCCTTCTCGAACCAGTCGGTCGCCTCCGGGCAACTCGAGGCCTGATACCAGGCCTCACCGGTTCGATAGGCCGCCATCGTCACGATATTCGAATCGGCCACTTCACGCGGAATCGTTTCGAACTGCGCGGCCGCTTGTTGGGCGTCCCCCAGCTTCAACAAAGCCTCGCCGATCCAGAGTCTGACGTAGTCGTCCAAGACGGGAAAATCTCGCTGCGCACTCCGCAAATATTGAATCGCAACAGCCGAATTACGCTCGACCAGCAGGACACCGGAGAGAAGTCCCGCGCGCTTCGCCCATTGCGTCGCCGGAAACCGCTCCATGATGCGCTTTAATCGCTCCAGCTTGAGGGACAACACCTGTTCTTTAGTGAGTGTCTTTCCTAGGCGTTCTTTGGGGAGAGCAGCAGCCTGGAAACAATCTTCTGCCGCGGCACACTCCTCGGTATCACTTAATGTCGATGGAGAACCGGCAGTGATCTGGTCGGAGAGCAGCAGGCATGCGCCCACCCCGAATAGTGTCAGCAGGACAACCCGACTGGGGTGTACCACGAGTGCAGTGTGCACCGGTCATCTCCTTCTTGACTCATATCATATATAGCAGCGTCCCTCCCCTGTTACCAGCCGCCACGCCCAATTCCATCACCTTGTTCTATTTTTTCACGCTGTGCTAGGCTGCCGTGATGTCACAGGAGAAATACGCACCGTCGGCGTGCGCCCCACCCACAAACCTCCTGACCCTGAGCGAGCAGGAGCTGGGCCAGCTTGTCCGGCAAGCCGGCTGGCCCCGCTACCGAACCGGGCAAATCTTGCGCTGGCTCTATCAACGTCGTGTACGAGACCTGAGTCAGATGACAGACCTCAGCCAAGCCGAGCGAAGGCAACTGGCTGCAACGGCGATAATTCAGCGCGCACGAGCTTGCAGAGTGCTCCGGTCCAGCGATCACACGAGAAAATTAGTGCTCACGCTGGAGGATGGCCTCACCGTTGAAGCGGTGCTGATCCCGGATGACGGCCGCTTGACCCTCTGCGTCTCGACCCAAGTCGGCTGCACATTGGATTGTGGTTTTTGCCTGACCGGTACGATGGGTCTCAAACGGAATTTGACATCGCACGAGATCGTCGAGCAGGTGTTAACCGCCCAGGATCAGCTGGCCGGCGATGAGCGAATCACTAACCTCGTCTTCATGGGCATGGGTGAGCCCTTAGCCAACCTCGAAGCGTTGGCTGAATCAATCCGGCGGCTCACAAACCAGCGTTGGGGAATGGGCTGGTCTCCACGACGCATCACGGTCTCGACCGCCGGCCTGGCCTCCCGCTTGAAAGACGTGGCGCCGCTGAGTGTCAACCTGGCGATCTCTTTGAACGCCACAACGGAGGAGCAGCGCGCCAGCTTAATGCCGGCCGTGAACGGCATCGCCTCGCTCAAAACGCTCATCGCCGCTTGTCGACGCTATCCGCTGCCGCCGACACGGCGGCTCACATTCGAGTACGTCTTGCTGGCCGGCGTGAACGATCATGAAGACGATGCGCGGCGATTGGTCAAACTGGTGCGTGGGATCGCCTGCAAGATCAATCTGATTCCGTTCAACGAATTCCCCGGGAATCCCTTTCGTCGGCCTTCCGAGCGAGCCATCGCCGCGTTTCAGTCGGTGGTGCGCCAAGGCGGCCTCGATGTGTTTGTTCGCAAGAGCCGTGGACGCGACGTGCTCGGCGCCTGCGGCCAACTTGGAGACCTTCCTCATGTCCCAGCCTTGACACAAATTGAATCGCGTTGTTAGCATGGAACTTGTGCCTGTGCGCCACCCATCTATGACCTGGCTGTTCTCCCGACACATTACCTCTTGGCTGCTGACGACGAGCCTGCTCGTCTATGTACAGGTGACACCTGCCGCTGCCACGGACCCGCGTGAATTCATCCTCTCCAATGGCATGAAGGTGCTCATTACGGAAGTCCCGAAGGCGCCGGTGGCGACTGTCCAGGTTTGGTACAAGGTCGGTTCGCGGAACGAAGTGATGGGACGAGCCGGCTTGTCCCATATGCTCGAGCACATGATGTTCAAGGGCACTGCCAAGTACCCGAAGGGGTCCTTCTCGCGCATCATCCGCAAGAACGGCGGCGTGGACAATGCGTTCACCAGTCAGGATTTCACCGCGTACTTCGAAAACCTCGCAGCCGATCGGGTCGAGCTCGCGTTGGAATTGGAAGCTGATCGCATGCAGGGTCTCGTGCTCGACATGAACGAATTGAAGACAGAGCGAGAAGTCGTCAAAGAAGAACGGCGTCTTCGAACTGAAGACGATCCGCAAGGCGCACTGGTCGAAGCGTTGTTTGCGCAGGCTTACCTCAGCCACCCTTACCATTGGCCCGTGATCGGCTGGTTCGGCGATCTCGATGCCATGACATTGGACGATCTGCAACGGCATTACGATACGTTCTACTCCCCCAACAACGCCACCTTGATCATTGTGGGCGACGTCAAGGCCGATACCCTTCTACCGACCATTAAGCAATTGTTCGAACCGATCCCGCGGGGACCGGAGCCGAAAGCGATCGCCGCCATGGAGCCCGAGCAACGGGGGGAACGCCGATTTCTGCTCAAGCGCGATGCCCAAGTACCGTTTGTTATGATGGGATACCGCGTACCTAATTACACGAGTGAAGATTCCTATGCCCTCGACGTCCTCGAATCGATCCTCTCGCACGGGAAAAGTTCACGGCTGTATCAAAGCCTGGTATACGAGCAGAAGTCCTCGTTGGCGGTCGGCGCGGAATACGGGCTCCTCCAAACCGATCCTGGGCTCTTCTATTTTTACGCGTTGGTGAGTCCCGGCCAGAAAGTTGAGACCGTCGAAGAGGCCTTGCACAAAGAAATCAAGCGGCTCCAAACCGACCCGCCGACCGAGCAGGAGCTCCAGCGAGCGAAAAACCAGGTCGAATCGGCACGCGTCTTCGAACAGGATTCCAATTTCCGTCATGCCATGTTGCTCGGCCAGGCCGAAACTGTCGGCGCAGGCTGGCGCAAGGTTGATCAATTCCTCGAACGCATTCGTGCCGTCACCACGAAAGACGTCCAGCGAGTCGCGCGTCAATACTTGACGGAAGACAATCGGACCGTCGGCACGTTGATCCCTGTTCCTCCAAAGCAGGCGGACCAGCCGACCGCTGCAGCGCAACCGGGGAAGCCCTAAGTATGTCCGCCTTGAACCGGATGGCCCTCTCGATCCGACAGCCCCTCGCCCTGTGGGTGATGGCCTGGGTGGGGATTTTCTCGACGGCAGGTCTGGGGCTCACTGCGGACATCGCACCGACGAAGTTCGTCGCCCCGAACGGCATGACCGTGCTGATCCTGGAACAGCACTTCCTACCGATCGTCGAAATTCATGCCATGATCAAGGCCGGGTCCGCGCAGGATCCGCCTGATAAGGCCGGTACCGCCAACCTCGTCGCCAGCTTGCTTGACGAAGGTACCACGACCCGGACGTCGAAGCAGCTGGCTGAGCAAATTGATTTTATCGGCGGCTCGTTAGAAGCCAAGGCCTCGGAAGACTTCACCACGGCCTCGGCGCGTGTACTCAAGAAAGACATCGATCTCGGATTCACACTGCTCGCCGATCTGCTCCAACGTCCAGCGTTCCAGAGGCCGGAGTTCGAACGCATTCGTACGCAGTTGCTCGGTGAGATGGCGAGCGACAACGACGATCCTGGCCATGTGGCGATGAAAGCCTTCAATCAACTTGTCTTCCACGGCCATCCCTACCGTTGGCCGGTCAATGGAACGGAAGAGACTCTCAGTAAGGTTACGTTGGCCGACGTGCAAGCCTTTTACCAGCGTGAATACCAACCCCCACAGATCATCCTCACCATCGTCGGCGACGTGACAGTCGAACAGGCCACCGCTTTGGTCCAGACACATTTCGGCTCGTGGAAAAAGGGAGCCACGCCATCGCGCAACGCCAAAGACCCCTTGCCGGTCAAAAAAAAGACCGTGCAGTTGATCGAGAAAGATCTCACACAATCCACCATCGTACTTGGACATGGCGGTCTATCACGATCGCATCCGGATTTCTATTCGGTTACGGTGATGAACTACATTCTGGGAGCCGGTGGATTTTCTTCTCGCCTGATGGATTCAATTCGTGATAAACAGGGACTGGCCTACGGCATCATGAGTCATTTCGACGCTAGACAGATGCCGGGTTCGTTCTGGATCAATCTGCAAACCCGCACCGAAGCCACCAATCAAGCGATTGCCGGCGTATTGTTGGAAATGAAGAACATGCGCGACGCCCCGGTCACCGACCAGGAACTGGCCGAGGCCAAGTCGTTTCTGATCGGTAGCTTTCCTCTGCGGCTGGATTCGACGGCGAAGCTCGCACAGGTCCTGGCGCAGGTGGAGTTTTACAATCTTGGGTTCGAGTACTTCTCGCAATACCCTAAATGGATCGATCGCGTCACAAAAGAAGACGTGCAGCGCGTCGCAAAGCACTATTTGGATCCCCAGCGCTATGCGCTCGTGGTCGTCGGCAACCTCGCCAAGGCGAAGGTCAAGCACTAACCCATTCCGCACCTCTGTGAGCTGGTCATGGTATCTGAAATTCTCCAGAACAAGCTCAATCGACTTCGCGGGCTCCTCTCGGATATGGAATCAGTCCTGGTCGCGTATTCAGGCGGCATCGACAGCACCGTCGTCCTGAAGATCGCCCATGAACAGTTGGGAGAGCGAGCGCTCGGCATTACCGCCGTCTCCCCTACATTCTCCAAAAT
>JBKJWE010000345.1:0-3431 GCA_046717045.1 Nitrospiraceae bacterium
ACAATGGCATCGGCGACTTGTATATCAAAATCAAAGCCTTGCCAGACGATCAGCGCAAAGCCATTGAAGCCGATATTGCGGCCGTCTATCAGAAGCGACCTCCGATGGCGATGGTGAATTCCGACAAGGGGATTACCAATCTGCACGTGCCCAGCGACATCATCATCGACGCCTCCATGCCGCCGGTCATTCGCGACTCGGGAAAGATGTGGGGCCCGGACGGCAAACCGGCAGATACCAAGTGCGTCATTCCAGACGCCAGCTATGCGCCGGTCTATCATGAGGTGGTCGAGTTCTGTAAGAAGCACGGCGCCTTCGATCCAAAGACGATGGGCAGCGTGCCCAACGTCGGCCTCATGGCGCAGGCGGCGGAGGAATACGGCTCGCACGATAAGACGTTCAAAGCCCCAGGCAACGGCACAATGCGCGTCGTGGATGCCTCGGGAAAGACCTTGCTGGAGCATAAGGTGGAGGAAGGCGACATCTGGCGGATGTGCCAGGTGAAAGATGCGCCCATCCAGGACTGGGTCAAGCTGGCGGTGAGTCGCGCAAAAGCCACGGGCGCACCCGCGCTGTTCTGGCTGGACAAGACCAGAGCGCACGATGCGGAGTTGATCAAGAAAGTCGAGCGCTATTTAAAGAATCACGATACGAAGGGCCTCGACATTCGGATCATGACTCCGGCGGATGCCATGCGGTTGTCGTTGGAACGGATGAAGGAAGGTAAGGACACCATTTCCGTCACGGGGAACGTCCTGCGCGACTACCTCACAGACCTGTTCCCGATTCTAGAAATCGGGACGAGCGCCAAGATGCTCTCGATCGTTCCGTTGCTGAACGGCGGCGGGCTATTCGAAACCGGCGCCGGAGGCTCGGCGCCAAAACACGTGCAGCAGTTCCAAGAAGAAGGCTATTTGCGGTGGGATTCGCTAGGGGAATTTCTGGCGCTCGCTGCTTCGCTGGAACATCTCGCCAAGGTCGCGAACAATCAAGCCGCAAAAATTCTGGCCGACACGCTGGATCAGGCCAATGCCAAGTTTCTGGAGAGCAATAAGTCGCCGGCCCGTAAGGTGGGCGAGATTGATAACCGCGGGAGCCATTTCTATCTGGCACTGTATTGGGCCCAAGCCTTGGCCCAGCAGACGCAGGATAAAAACCTGGCGGCGCGCTTTACCAAGATCGCCAAAGATATGGCGGACAATGAAGGTAAGATCTCGAGCGAATTGCTCGGTGCTCAGGGGAAGCCGGTCGATGTCGGCGGGTACTATCATCCTGATGACGCGAAAGCGTCCAAAGCGATGCGTCCGAGCGCAACATTGAATGCGATCGTGGACGCGATCGCATAAAGGCAGAGGAAAGGGCGTGGCAGCTAATCCTGCCTGCTCCGGCCCGGCGGCTCGACCGCACTAAGCCGCACGCTGCTCCGCTGCGGAACTCGTTCCATCCGTGGCCTCGCCGGGATGGAACTTCGAACAGTCCTCGCGATCCGCATGATGCGGACCGCAGCGTGTCGCTAAGTGCGGAGCCCGAGCCTCTGCGCAACTCGCAGGGTGGCTCAGCCGACCAGCCCTTGATAGGATGGAGTGAGAGAAAATGGCCCAAGAAGATACAAACGTCATTGATCAGCCCGAGGTGATGAAGCCTCGAATGGTCTCGATCGAAATCTCCGGCAAGAAATTCGAAGTGCCGGAAGGCATCACCGTTATCAAGGCCCTGTGGTACACGGGTCAAGAAGTCGTGCATGGCGCCGGTTGCCTTGGCGGGTTCTGCGGTGCTTGCGCGACCTACTACCGGACGAAAGATGATCCCAAGGTTCGGACCTGCCTCGCCTGCCAAACGGCAGTGCAGGACGGCATGTCCTTCACCCTCATGCCGCCGTTCCCGGCTCGCAAGGCGCTCTACGACATTCAGACACTGAAAGATCCGAAACAGGATCTGTTCAATCTCTATCCCGAAGCGCCGCTCTGCCGGAATTGCAATGCCTGCACCGAGGCCTGCCCGCAGAAGATCGATGTGCGCGAAGGCGTCTGGAAGGCCGTGTTCGGCGATTTCAAGGGCGTCTCGGAAATGTTCATGGACTGTGTGATGTGCGGGATGTGCACGCCGGTCTGCATCGCGGATATCGCCCCAAATCTTGTTGCGCTGTATGTCAGCCGCGCTCAAGGCGCGCATTTCACGGAGAAACCGGTGGGGCTGGATATTCGCATCAAGGAAATTCAGGACGGTCGATTCAATGATGAGTGGAAGAGGATCCTCAAGATGAATGAGAAAGAACTGGCCGATCACTGTGCCACTGTCAAGTGAGGTGTCTTTAGTCACTGGTCAACCGTCAATCGTGTCGGACCGATCCTCGGTCCCCGCAAATGACTATTGGCGAATGACGATTGACTGATTGAGAAGATGGATATCCACGCGCTGCAACAAATCGTGCACAAGACTCGGGATGTCAGGCGCACACAGACCTTTCTCAAATTTTCTCCTGCCGATCGCGATCAGTTGATTCACAAATATCACCCTGATTTCCGCGCCAGCGCCTATCGCCCCATTCGCTTTGGCCCCAACGCCGACGAGAAGACCGTCGTCGAATTGGCGACGTTGCTCGAAGGCGACAGCCCGATCGGTGACGATGTCGATGTCACTCCTCACTACACGACTGACGTATTGGTCGTCGGCGGCGGCGGGGCCGGCTGTGCCGCGGCGTTGCATGCGCACAAGGCCGGCGCGAACGTCATTCTTGCGACAAAGCTGCGGCTTGGCGATTCGAACAGCGTCATGGCGCAGGGCGGGATGCAGATCTCCGTGGCCCCTGAGGATTCTCCGGTCACCCATTTCATCGACACGCTGAAGGGCGGCCACATGCAGAACGACCACGACCTGCTCAAGGTGATGGTCGAAGAAGGTCCCTCCATTGCGAAGTGGCTGATCGAACTCGGGGTCTTGTTCGATCGGCAAGCCGACGGCAACCTCCATGTGAAGAAGGGGGGCGGCAGTTCCAAGCCTCGCCTCCTGACCTGCTCGGACTACACCGGCCTTGAGATCATGCGGGTGCTCAAGGACGAAGTCCTGAATCAGAAGATTCAGTTGCTGGAGTTCTGCGCGGCGGTGGAACTGCTCAGCGATGATGAGGGTCACTGTACCGGCGCGATCTTCAAGGATCTCGACAATCATCGGCAGGTGGTCGTGGCGGCCAAGTCGGTCATTCTGGCGACGGGCGGGATCGGCCGGCTGCACATTCAAGGATTCCCGACGAGCAATCACTATGGGGCCACCGGAGACGGGCTCTGCCTCTCCTACCGCATGGGCGCGAAATTGGCCCACGTGGATACGTTCCAGTACCACCCATCGGGCGCCGTATATCCGGAGCAGTTGATCGGCGCTCTTGTCACCGAAGGAATCCGGTCCGAAGGCGGTCATCTTGTCAATTCCAAAGG
>JBKJWE010000346.1:0-7373 GCA_046717045.1 Nitrospiraceae bacterium
TGGTTACGACCTCGTGGAGGTTGCCCCGACGTCAGTGCCGCCCGTCTGTCGCATCATGGATTACGGGAAATATAAATATGAGTTGAGCAAGAAGGACCATCAAAACCGGCGACATCAGAAATCGACGCAGGTGAAGGAAATCAAACTGCGGCCCCGAACCGACAAGCACGACTTGGAGATCAAGGTCCGCCAAATCAAAGAATTTCTCGCCGACGGCAACAAGACGAAAGTCGTCTTGACGTACCGCGGACGCGAGATGGCGAATCAAGAAATGGGCCGAACGCTCATGAGCTCCGTGATCGCGGAGCTCACCGAGACCGGCACCATTGAATACGCGCCGAGGATGGAAGGGCGCAGTTTGATCATGATCGTCGCGCCGAAGAACTAAACGCAGGAAGACACAGGTCTTTGACCGGAAGGATCTCATCATGAAACTGAAGTCGCACAGTGGCGCCAAGAAACGATTCAGCCGAACCGGCAGCGGGAAGTTTATGAGACGGAAGGCCGGCAAGCGGCATATTCTGACCAGCAAGAACCGGGAGCGGAAACGGCGGTTAAGCGGTGCGGTCGTGGTCGACGCGACCAAGACTAAGGCGCTCAGCCGATTGTTGCCCTACAGCTAACGTCACCGTCACGCATCGCGCTAACCAAAAGGAGTATGAGTCATGCCTCGCGTAAAAGGTGGGCCTAAGACACGGCAACGGCGGAAGAAGCGGTTGAAACTGGCGAAAGGACAGTATGGCGCAAAAAGCCGTCTGTTCCGGTCGGCCACAGAATCAGTTGATAAGGGTCAGCAGTACGCCTATACCGGACGGAAGAACCGCAAGCGGGATTTTCGTCAGCTCTGGATTGCGCGAATCAGCGCGGCAGTCCGCGCGCATGGGATGTCCTATGGGCGGTTTATCAACGCGTTGAAGAAGGCCAATGTCTTGCTGGATCGGAAAGTGCTGTCCGATATGGCGATCAAGGACGCCACAGGCTTCGAACAGCTGGTCGGCCTCGCCAAACAGGAGCTTATGCCGGCAGGCGCTTAAGCGCTGGCCGCGCTTCGAAGGTTGCCCTAGCATTGTAGGAATTTTGATCGATCCTGAGGAAGTGATCAGCCGTTCCTCAGGATGGATCGGTGAGTTGCGTCAAATTCAGATCGAAGGCAACCGCCGGCACACCAATCTGCCAGCGCTCCAGCACCTCAGGATGTAACTCCCCGATCACGCCGACCGATTGCTGCCCCGACACGATGCGGCCCGCACGTCCCGATAAGAACGACGGGTGCTGGACGGGCTCCAGCTTATAGGTGTGGTTGAGATAATACATCAGCGTGTCCACGCAGGAGTGTAATTCCGAGAAATGCGCATCGGCGTGGGCGATCAAGCCCCCCAGCACTATATCGGTTCGCGACCCGAGCGCCTGAGCTGTATCCGGCTTCGCCACTTCTCCTACCTCAAAGATTCGATGCGGGTAGAAGGCCCGACTGGATGCTGTTTCCACACGCAACAATGACGGTAGCATCCATTGGCGGAGCGCCGAAAAGCTCTGCGACATGACGTTGTCGACCTCCACCAGCTCTCCCCATTCCGTACCCTGTACCCGCATCGCATCCCGAAGATCCTGCGGAGAACCGAGAATGTTGGAAATGATCTCTTGAAACCCCATGCCGACCATCAGATCTCGAACCCGATCAGACCGCTCTTCGATCTGCGAAAGCCCGCCCACGGTGAATTGCGACGGCATCACCGGTAAAAAGGTGCCGTAGCCCCGGCTGATCGCTACGTCTTCGACCACATCCATCGCGTGCATGAGATCCTGGCGGTAGGGCGGCAGCGTGACCGTGACCTTCTCTTTTGCAATCTTGACTCCATAGCCGTAGGTCTCAAGCGCGCAGTTGACATCGGTTCCTGCGAGTGACTGTCCCAGCGCCTGTTCAATCGTGGCCATTGGGAGTGTGAGTGTTCTCCGTAAATCTTGTGGCGTCACCACGGTCTGGCCGAGCCCAGTCTTGTACGGATAGACGATATCGATCGGTTCAATCGATGCGCCACGATCGGCAAGGTTGGCGGCAAAGATGTTCAGTGTCAGCACGACCATCGGCAAGTCGGTACCCGTTACTTCGACGAAAAGGGCGTCGTCGCCCACACGCACTTCCCCGATTTCACGGCTGTTAATAATAGGCGGAAAGGACAGGGCCTGGTGCTTCGCATCGAGGAGCAGAGGAAGCCGATCGTGTCCCGCCACAATCGGCCCATACTCCAGTCCTTTTGGATGAACCATGAGGATTTCACCCAGCGTCATGACCGTATCCATTCCAAGTGGCGTGAATTTGGCTTCGTCAGGTTTAACCAAATCGTACGCGACAGGAAACTCGATAGCGGATAGTCGATAGAGCCCGATGGAGACCGTGCGACGCTTGCGTCCAAAGATGTCGGCGAGCTTTTCTTGTGTTTGAATCAGTTGTGAGAGGCCATTTTGTGTCACACGATAGCCGGTCGCGGTACAGGCCGCGACAAAGGGGCGGACTTTCTCCATTCCAGGTGAGACCGTCACTTGCTTGCGGGATTTCGAGGGGCCCTTGAGAAAGGAATAGGGAGCCAGGCGACCCTGTTGCTTCACGCGAATTTGCCGCGCGATACCTTCGCAACACCAAAGATCCGGGCGATTGCTGTCTTGGAGTTCGATCCGTAGCTCACCCGTGTCCGGATTCTGGTCTTTGAGTTCGCCCTTGACCAAAGGCAGCCATTCCTCAATCTGATCGACCGTCACAGCACGATCGGCCTCGCCAGGTTTCGCCAGCAGCCATTCAAGATCCTGCCTGAAGATCGTAATGGTCGGCATGGTGTCGCTAGGCTCCGGCGCGCGTTGAGCGGATCAGCTCGAGATTGTCGGTAAATAATTCACGGATGTCGTGGATACCCAGTGCCACCATGGCCATCCGGTCGAGCCCGAGCCCCCAGGCAATGACAGGAACATTTACACCCAAGGGCAATGTGACTTCTGGACGCAACAGCCCGGCGCCGCCCAGTTCCATCCACCCTAGGCGCGGATGCCGCACATGGAGTTCCACGGAGGGTTCGGTAAACGGGAAATACGCGGGCAAGAACTTTACGTCTTTCGCTTGTGCCACTTCGCGTGCAAAGAGATTCAGCAGGCCGAGCAACGTCCGAAAATTGATGTCTTCACCCAGCACAATACCTTCCACTTGGAAAAAGTCCGTCGCGTGTGTTGCATCTACCTGGTCGTAGCGGAAACAACGAGCGATCGAGAAATACTTTCCCGGCACCGCCGGATGGGCCGACAACTGGTGGGCGGACACGGCCGTGCCCTGACTCCGTAAGACAAGACGACGCGCCCGCTGGACATCGAAGGGATAATTCCAGCCGGTGGAACCGGTTTCACCGCCATCCTGATGGGCCTGCGTGACGCGAGATAAAAACGGTTCGTCAATGGCCGTGGCATGAGTCGGATTCTTCACGAAATACACGTCGTGAATGTCCCGCGCGGGATGGAACTGCGGCATGAAGAGGGCATCCATGTTCCAAAATTCCGTCTCCACCAGCGAGCCGCGCATTTCCTGAAAGCCCATGCTGGCCAGTTTGGCCTTCACGATATCGAGAAACTCCCGATAGGGATGGCGCTTGCCCGATGCAATCCGAGGGGCGCGGAGACTGATCGTGTATTTGCGGAACCGCTTCGTGCGCCAACTGCCGTCTTTCAATAGCTCAGGGGTCAACTGGGATACTTCATCCAACGTTTCCTGCTGAGACAACTGCCGAGCGGCTTCCACCCCTGCCTCGGAGAGCTTGAACGCTCTCGTCACACGATCATCGACCCGAAACGGCTCCCGGGCATTGCCCCGCTTGACGGCATGGTCCAGAATGACCCGGCGCTGCGCCTCAGAGAAGGCCTGCAACTCGCGGGGCGCACCGTGGAGCTGTTGCAATAAGCCTCGGATCGATTCAGCCGTGGGGCTCGGCCGCCCAGTGGACTCGATGCAGCCACCTTGGATGATCAGAACTGCGCCTTCCTTCTTCAGCTTGCCGATGGCTCCACTGACGTCAGACGCCTCAAGTCCCTCCCGCGTTTGGATGTCCTGGATTGTGAGCCTTCGGCCAGTCTGTGCGGCATCGCGGGCAGCGGACAGCACGCGTTCGATGGGAGAATATTTTTCAAAGGCTTGCTCGCCGAGAGAAGTCAGCGAGACGATTGGCGTCACGGTTTCTTTATCGACCGACAATAAGGACTTCGCCAGCAGCCACTCAACCGCCATACTGAGCTGAGACGGCTCCAACCCAGTGGCATGCGCCAGCTGCTCAGTCTGCTGCACCGCGGTGGGATGGCTGCCGAATGTCGACATCACTTTGATTTCGAGAGGATGCAGGCTATCGATGAGGGAAGAAATGTCCACCCGCTGGGCCTATCGGTGAGCAGACACGCGTTCCGGCGCGGCCGAAGAGGATCTGCCGGCGGCGCGCATCGCGGCAATAGTGGCGGCATAATCGGAACTGGAGAAAATCGCGGAGCCCGACACCAGCACATCCGCCCCTGCCGCAAGCACCTGGGCTGCATTGTCGACCTTGACGCCGCCGTCCACTTCCAGCAGAGCCCGGCCGCCGACTCGGTCGATCATCTGGCGCGCTGTCGAGATTTTTTTGAGACACGACGTGATGAACTTTTGTCCGCCGAATCCGGGATTGACCGACATGATCAACAGCAAATCGACCTCGGGGAGGATTTCTTCGATCGTGCTCAACGACGTCGCGGGATTCAGCGTCACGCCGGCCTTCACGCCCCGTTCCTTGATCGATTGCACGGTACGATGGAGGTGCGGACAGGCTTCGACATGGACCGTGAGATAATCCGCCCCTGCCGCGGCAAATTCGGCGATGAAGGCGTCGGCATTCGTCATCATCAGATGCACGTCGAGCGGGAGTTTCGTGACCTTCCTCAGCGATTCGAGAATCGGTGGCCCGACGGTCAAGTTCGGCACAAAGTGTCCGTCCATCACGTCGACATGAAGCAAATCGGCGCCGCCGCGCTCGACCTTGGCGACTTCGTCGGCAAGATGCGCGAAGTCGGCGGACAGAATCGATGGCGCAATGAGGACAGGTCTGCTCATGATCCGGCCTTTCGGAGCCGTGCGGCGAAAAAACCATCCATAGAAAAGCGGTTTCCCATCGTTGAAAGATCCCCCCATTCGGTCAGGAGGTCGGCGGCCAACGGCGGCAACCACGGTGCGACGGCCTCTCGACGAAACTCCGCGTGAACACGACAGAATTCTTCTACGACTTGCTCGTTCTCTTCCGGTTCCGTTGAGCACGTACTATAGACCAGCACCCCGCCGGGCCGCAAGCGCGGAGCGACGGCGTCGAGAATGTCGCGTTGCAATCGATGATGGCGGAGCAAGGCTTCGCTCTCTTTACGCCACTTGGCTTCAGGATGCCGACGGAGCACCCCGAGTCCGCTGCAAGGGGCATCGACCAGGATGCGATCGAAAGGTCCGATCGTCTCACGTGAAGGTTTCCCCGCGCGTGCATCTCCTATAGTCGATCTGACGATCGTGACTCCCATCCGGTGACAGTTCTCTTGGAGCAACTTAAGCCGCGCTCGATTGCGATCGATCGCGATAATGGTCCCTCGGTTGTGCATCAGCTCAGCCAGGTGAATGGCTTTCCCTCCGGGTGCCGCACAGGCGTCCAACACCAACTCTCCTGGTTGAGGATCGAGGAGGGGAGGGATCAGTTGCGCTGCTTCGTCTTCCACGTAAAAGGCTCCGTCGTGAAATCCTGAAAGAGACGGTACGACACCACCCTCTTCCAACACCACCCCGTGAGGACTCACGAGGGTGGGTCTTGCAGCGATACCGACCTGATGTAATCGTTGTAACAGCACCTCACGTGTGCCCTTGAGTTGATTGACCCGCAGCGTCACGGGAGGAATCCCGCTCACCTGTTCACACACTCGGTCTGCGACATTTGCACCGACTCGATCGATCCACCGTTGGCTCAGCCACCTAGGAATAGAATGGCGCAACGACAGCGCCCGGACAGGATCGATCTGGAGATCGGGCCAGGGCTCAGCGGGATGGCGTAAGAGCCCGCGCAACACGGCATTCACCAAGCCACTCCAATCTCGACCGACTGCGCGCGTTCGCGCCTTGGCCAACTGAACCGATTCGTTCACCGCGGCGGAGGGCGGAATGCGATCGAGAAAGACCACTTGATAGGCGCCGAGCCTCAACAGCATTTGCACGACGACCGGAAGGCGCGGTAGCGGTTTGTCGAGGACCGGCTCCAGCCGCCAATCGAGTGTGGCGAGACGGCGCAAGACGCCGTAGGTGAGTTCCATCGTCAACGCTCGGTCACGGCCGTCGATCGGACTACGCGCCAGCGCACGATCCAGCAGGACATCGACGCCTTCCTCGCTCGCAATGGACTCCACAAGGATGGAAAGCGCGAGACTTCGGGCTGACGGGGGGAAACTCGATGTCGAAGACGGTAATGACCCAGATGACATGGGTTTTCAGGAAGGGGGTGGACCAATCGTTTCGCCCGACCCGCGTAGCTTCATCCCGATGGAAATGGGATGGCCGGTAAGAAACTGCGAGGTGGCCATTCGCCGACTATTGGCTGGCTGCATCTCCTGCACAGCAAGCAGGCCAGCGCCGGTCGCCACCAGGATCGCCTCTTTCGACGAGGCCAGGATCGTACCAGGCAATGCGGTGGCCGCCTCTGGTAGAGCAGCCGCACGCCAAATCGTCCATCGCTCCTCGCCCAGAAATGTGTAGGCCGCTGGCCAGGGAGACAAGCCGCGAATACGGTGCGCAATCGACATGGCAGGCATTGTCCAATCGATCAGCCCATCTTCTTTTTTTAGCAAAGGCGCCATCGTGGCCATTGCATGATCCTGCGCACGCGGCATCAATCGGCCCGTCTTGAGTTGGGCGATGGTCTCAACCAACAGTCGTCCGCCAAGCTCCGCCAAGCGAGGCGAAAGCGTTCCTGCCGTATCGTCTGGGGCAATCGGCATGCGCTCTTGAAGCAACATCGCACCTGTGTCCATGCCCTCGTCCATCAGCATCGTCGTGATGCCCGTTTCCGTTTCACCATTGATGATGGCCCATTGAATCGGACCGGCACCACGATATTTGGGAAGCAGCGAGCCATGTACGTTAAGACAACCCTTCGGCGGCATTGTGAGAATAGCCGGCGGTAAGATGCGTCCGAATGCCGTCACCGCCATTAGATCAGGTTTCCATGCAGCTAACGCGTCAAGAAATTCGGGTGCCTTCATTTTCACGGGCTGTATGAGCGTAATACCCGCTTGCGCTGCACGTAATTTGATCGGTTATGGGACGAGCTGCTGCCCTCGCCCTTTTGGAC
>JBKJWE010000347.1:0-2757 GCA_046717045.1 Nitrospiraceae bacterium
CATTTCCCTCTCGTCGGACGGAAACAGGTCCGATCAACCATTTCAACAAGGAAGAGGGAATCAGTAATCCATTTTTGGTCTGCCGCAACTTACTCATGACGAGTGCCTCCGAGCACAGGGTTAAGAATAGCTGAGTGCCATATCGAAAACACAATGCCAGACTATCCTAGACTTTCCCTAACCGCACTGGCCCGTAGGTCTGGCGGGCTTGTTGGAGTTCTTTCGCATGCCGGCGAAGGGCTGGACCGAATGGGGAGGCGAGGACTGCTTGTCTGTGGGGCGCGATGTTGTGTTCGATCTGCTCAATGGTTTCCGCCAACTGCTTGACCAGCCGTTGGCCGGAGCCGGTGAGCCACTTGAGATGCCAGCCGGCGTACTCCAAATCCTGGATTGAGTAACGAACGGATTCCATTTCTTCAAGACAGCGGAACCTGGCTCGCTGGAGATCGCGCTGGGTCAGTCCTTCCCGCTTCCATCGAGCCAATCCACCCCGCCCAGACGCCCATAGTGAAAGTTGCTCAAACAATAGCGCGCCCATCGTGAACGTGAACGTGGCGTGGAGGATGCCGCGCACTGGACGAAGGCTCCGCCGCCAGGGCGAGTAAAAGATCCGCTGGTTGTGGTCCCGATGATACATGACATGCTTGCGAAGCAACAGATTCAAATGGTGATGACTGTTTTCATGGATGAGGTCGTCAATGAGATCGAGGTTGTCCCGGTCGAAGCAGTTGATGAAGGAGAGCCCTGGTCGATGCCGATAACTGAAACTGACGACGCCTTTGGCCTTAAGCGGAATGACCCGCGAGGTGAGGAGTGAGAGGACTTCGTGCCCTTCGGGCCATGCTTGCTGAATCGTCCTCCATGCTCGACCGATTCGTTCCACTTGTTTGAGCTCAGTTCGAACCACGCGACGCGGCTGTTTGTCCCGGCCATAGACAAGCGTCGGACCGACGGTGAGCGGTCCCTGCGGTCTGTCTGCAGCGACTGGTGGAAACTGTTGATCCCACCTCCATACAAGACTCTCTCCCCAGGTCGCACAGAGCGCCCCGCGATACGTACCGATGATCAGGTCGATATTCCGCGGTCCGATTTCGAATGTGACCCGATCATTGGAGGCCTGGAGGGCCCTCCGAACTTCAGCGGTCGCGCCATATCCAGTCCCCCACTCGTCTACGGACAGGGTACCCCACGGCTCGGCCCGTTCAAAATTTTGCGTGAGCTGTCCGACGACACTCCAACTGCGCGCAGGCTTTGTCGCACACCAGGCCATGGCGGCTTGCGGGTTCACACAGAGCGCTTCTTGCACGACCTCCTGGCTGAGCCGCTGACAGAGCCAGCGCAAGCGAGACTCCAACCCTCCAGCCTGTGGTTTGCCGGACGGGAACAGTTCGTCGAGGTAGCTATGCTCAAAAAACTTCTCTTCGCACTCGGCAAATAATTGCGCAGCGAACTCTCGACGATCCTCCTCTCGTTGGACCTGTCGCAGGAGGTCGATGAAATAGACCAAATCGTTAAGCGATTCGATCCACCCCACGATCTTCCAGTTCGAATAGGCCGGTTGCTTCAGCGACTGCCCCAGAAACCGGAAATGTCCCGTAGACAGTTGGAAGGATTTCGCAACGTCCCCATAGGACTGTTCCAGATCACGACAGAGATCGCTGAGCAGCCGCCTCATGGACAGGCGAAACTCGTCGCGCAGACTGGTGAGGAGTGGAAGTTCGAGTAACGGCATGAGCTGCACCAGAAACAATTAGGGCGCGACTCTATCGTAGGGAGACTGCGGCTGCAACAACAGACGAGTTAGGAGGACTTGATTGGAAGGTAGCCGAGTTCGTCGAGGTGCATTTCATGGATGTGATCCAGGAGATGCCGTGAGAGGGCATTCTGTACGGTGTCTTCCATCAGCGGCGCAGCGCCCTTGACCACCGTGAACGGGAGTTCATCTTTCCAGAGCAATCGGCCGTCGCGCTTGACGAGATAAAGATACAACCGCCGCGCGCCTTCTTCTTTCGAGCCCCACTCGCTGGGATGGGACGGCGCACCAGCCACGTGACCGATCAAGACCGTGTCGACGTCCATCTCGCGCGCGACTGCTTGTGCAAGGGCGCTGCGACGGATGTCGCTCGCCGGCGTCACACGAGGGTCGGCCGCCGCGGTGGCCTTCTGTGAGCTGGCCGTCGATTCGACCCGCAGCACCGTCTCTCGTTTCAGCAACATCGTTAACCGCGCAGCCATGTCCTCGTCGCCGTCGACGGGCAACACGGCGACACTGGTGACAACTACGCGGTCGGACGCTGCGTCCGACGATTCCATCGGCGCCACCCATGATTGCTCAAACGGCCGGAAGGTCAGGCTGCTCGGTACGAAAGAATCCACTCCGATGGCCGCCAGCCAGGGAATGGCCAGGCACCCCTGCAGCGAGAGGACCGCGACGAGGATCAGACTCAACCCGCCAGATCGCTTTACGAACTGCCCATGATTCGTCTGTGCCATAGCCGTCTCGACACTTCATCTGAGAGACGATTCTCTTGCAGGAATGTCATCAGCAAGAGCGATGCCTTCTGCTCTCAGACGCATCTACAATCCCCAAGCCTGCTATTCTATTGGCGTTTCTGGTAGCCTTTTTGTTGTCATATGGGCTACTGATCGACAGACGTAGGGTCGATGACCGGGGAATGCACAAGATAGAACAGTGAGTTAATCCGTAGGGAAATAGAAGACGAGCAGGCTAGAGATTCCCGAGGTCGTGCGCTGCAG
>JBKJWE010000348.1:0-3395 GCA_046717045.1 Nitrospiraceae bacterium
GCCTGTACACCCTCTATGCTCACTACTTCGAGCAGCGATGGGAAAGCACCGAGATTCCGGAATATGATCTGGACACGGACGAGCTGGCATATCGGAGCAAAACCGGGAGTGAAATCCGGCGAGAGCGGTTTGAGGTTGAGACAGCGCCCGAAGCAGTCGAGGGCATCGCGGAGCAGCTCGACTGTGCCCCTGAACCAGTCCAGCTCGGCTGAGTCCACAGGCCCGATCTGCACAAGACGGAAACCATTCTATTTTGTGGCGGATGGCCTCATCCGCGCCAGCATCCATATCGGCCCGCTCATGCCACGGATTCCCACCGGCTTGACTCTGTCATGCAGGGGGTAGATGTTGAAGAGTCACCCGGAGGTCTATATGAAGCCGGGGTAGCCCACTTCTCACCGTTCACGCGTTCCTGCATCTCCTCTCGTCTGCTTGTTGCGCCCTCGCCGGTTTTCGATCTGCGAGGGCATTGTTGTCTCTCCCACCCCCAACAAGGAGGTTGCATCATGAAGACCTCTCTCATCGTGCTCGCCGCTTCCGCGATCGTGATCCTGACCGTCTCTACTGTGTCCGCCAATCCCTCCATGCTGCCGAAACATGAAGGGTATCCGATGGGCAAGGCGATCGATCCTGTCAAAGGTCAGTCGCTGGCGAACGATCCTGGACAGACCAATGCGACCGGCGAAAAATCGCTGGCGGGAGCGGCTGTATTCGACGATTCGCACGTGAAGCAAAATCTGTCGATCAATCAGAATGACCAGCGGATTTTGGAAAAGCCGGGCGCCGGCCTGCTGCCGAAGGTGCAGGGCCCGAACATCAAGATTGAGCCGCCGGTGAAAGAGGGGACGAAGGTGAATGCCTCTCCGAAGTAACGTGGTGTGCCTGTGCGATGAACGGCCAGAGCCGGCCATGGGTTATTTTAACCTGGATCCGGCCCTGAATAGTAATGACAATCCGTCGTGGCAGTGAGGAATGAACACTCCAGGCCCGTGCTCGACGAGCAGGCCGTTACCGACGGAGGCGGGCCAGGCCCATCACCACCTCTGGTGGCTCATCGTGGCACTCGCATTTGTGGCGATCTTTTTGATCGGCGGAGGCGCCATTAGAGGCATTGTGTTACGGGGGGCGTACGTTACGACGTAGCCCGTGAGGGACGATGATCTTTCGCGATCGTACAGAAGCCGGGCGATTGCTTGCTCGCGAGGCGGATTCTTATCGGGACGATCCCCGCGGAGTGATTCTCGCGCTTCCTCGCGGCGGAGTCGTCGTGGGATACGAACTCGGCCTGGCGTTGCGCATGCCGCTGGACGTGTTCATTACACAGAAACTCAGCACCGCGGATAATCCCGAATATGCTCTCGGCGCCCTCAGCGAGACCGGCGCCATCTACATCAATCCCGATGTCGACGATATGTCCAGCTTCTCGCATGACGAAATTGAATCAATGATCCAGGCGCAACGGCCGGAAGTGACGAGACGACGCGTCTTATACCGCCAGGGCCGCGCGCTTCCCGCACTTGTCGACAGGACCGTGATTCTCGTCGACGACGGTATCGCGACCGGCGCCACATTCTTCGCGACGATCGAAGCGATTACGGAGCTGTCTCCTCGGCGAATCGTGGCCGCAATTCCCGTGGCCCCGCGCGACACGATCGTTCGCGTGCGCCGCGCCGTCGATGAATTGATCGTGCTCGCTGCACCGGAACCGTTCGTGGCGGTCGGCCATTACTACCAGAACTTCACGCAAGTCGAGGATGGACAGGTGCTCGCGCTGCTGAAAGGAGCCCAGAGTGCTCAGCACTCCTGTCCCTCTCAAACCTAGGGACGTCCGTCATGAAAATCGTTGCGGGTGTCGATTGGTCTGACGAAGCCTTTGCCGCAGTCGAACAGCTCGGCCTGCTCTACCGTCCGACAGAGGTGACTCTCGTTCACGGAGTCGATCTCGGCCTGTTCGACTACCCTATTGTGGCGGAAGCCGCCAACTTACAGGGTTACGATATTTATCGAAAGGCCATGTTCGATGCCGGCTGCGAAGCCCTGGATCGCGCCGCCACGACGTTGGCGAGTGATATTCCAGCCCCGCGCAAGCTTTGCGAGTTCCGCCAACCCGCTCGATTTATTCTCGACGCTGCTGACAGCACGCAGGCGGATTTGGTGGTCGTCGGCACGCACGACCACAGTCGCGCGTCTGAGCTTGTTGTGAGCAGCGTGTCGCACCGCGTCCTGCTCCATGCCGCGCATCCGACGTTGATCGTGAAGGGCAAGGCGAAACCGATACATCGCGTCCTCCTGGCGATGGAGAGCCGCGAGGACGGCCGGCGAATCTGCGAATGGCTGGCTGCGCATCCCTTTCGAAATGCGATCGAGGTGATGGTGCTCACGGCCGTGCCGTCCTTCCGCATGGTCGAGCCCTCTTATGTGGTGGGATTCGAAGCCATGTCGGAGGAACTGGTGAAACAGGCCAATGACAACGTGAAAGCCTGTACCGAGTTGCTGCCACCGCCTCAGTTCCGCACATCGAGCACCGTTCTGAAAGGCGAGCCGGCTCCCCTGATTGGGGAAGAAGCCAAGGGCTATGACCTCGTCGTCGTCGGCTCACATGGACGAAGAGGACTAGACCGTTTTCTCCTGGGCAGTGTCTCCCACGCGGTCGTGCATCGTACCCCTTGCTCGGTCCTCGTTATTCGGTAAGACCACTGTTGATATCGACGGCGGTGTTGCAGCCGTGACTCTTGAGGGTCCGCCCCGCCGCCTCAGCCAGGATCTTCAAGGCAGCCTTCGTTGAAAGAACCCGACTGCTATTTCGCGCTTAACCACGCAAGAATATCGGCGATGTCCTGATGACTCAGCGCCGAACTCCAGGCTGGCATCGGCCCTCGTCCATGCAGGACGGTGTCCCAGAACAAATCTTCATGCTTGAGAATCGGATTCTTCGCCAGCTTTGGACCCATGCCTCCCATCGCACCGGTCCCGTGACAGGCCTGGCAATTGTGCTCGAAGATGCCCGCTCCTCTGGCCGCGACCCCGGCAAGCGGGCCTTCCACGGCTGGCTCTGGTCTCAAGAGTTCGGCCTTCCCTAATTCGTGATCGATCGGCGGCAACTGATCCGGCGCACCGGAATGAAAACGAGCCGCGAGATAGCGTGTGAGCAGATCGGCTTCGTCCTTGGAGAGTTCGGCTCCCCACTGCATCATCTTTTCGACGGTGCCCTTCCACCGATCCGTGGGCAAACGTTGCTGGTAGATCAGATCGGGACTGTGGCAAACAGAACAACGTGCCAGAATCAATCCTTCCGCTCGAGGCGCGAGGGCCGCACTGATAGAAGCTAGTTCTTCATCCTGAGCGGCCTTCACCGCAGACCACCCAAGACAACCAAGCACGACACACACCAGCAC
>JBKJWE010000349.1:0-2998 GCA_046717045.1 Nitrospiraceae bacterium
ATATGGGCCCTCACATGAAGTGGACGGAGCGACGACCGGCTACGGCCGGGGATGAGACCCGCGCCGCCAGGATCGCCAAGACCCTCCGCGATGCCCTCGGCAAGTATCAGGATTACCGCGTGGCCATGAAAGACGGATTCGAACCCTTTCACCCGGAAGCTGAGCAGCCGCGCTACCACTTCACCAGCAAGTGGCGCGGCTTCAAAGCCGCCTTCCGCTTCAATCCCGCAGAACCGACATCGCTCCTTTATAAGAAAACTGCCACCGGCTATGAATTGGAAGGCGCCATGTACACGGCGCCGAAGAGGATGGACGAAGACAGCCTCAATAAGCGCGTGCCGCTGAGCCTCGGCCAATGGCACGCCCATGTGAATCTCTGTTTCCCTCGGAAAGGCAACCAAGCCACTGCAGACTGGACACGCTTTGGATTCAAAGGATCGATTGTGACAGAAGAGAACTGTGACGCAGCAGGTGGGAAATTCTATTCACAAGTCTTCGGCTGGATGCTCCACGTGTACCCCTTCGAACAAAGCCCTGATAAAATCTGGGCCCACTGAGCGCGCCGCTCTTCCTCAAATTCCTTCTTCAGAAATAGCTTTCAGAGACCGACCATCTCATTCATTCGTCGCCTCAGACGTGCGGACATGTTCAGGCCGAACTCCCATCCCGATCATGCGCGCGGGAATTCGGTTCAGAAAAGGAAATCGCGCAAGCAGCCGGACCGGGAGCGGAGCCGAGAGCGGCTCTCCCTCATTCAACACGCGCTTGATGACGCGGTCCTGTATGAACAATTGCATCCGCTGGGTCATGCGGGTCGGCCAGTTACGCCGCTGCTGTACGCGACGCAAATCCTCCGTGCTCACCCTGCCTGCGCGCAACCGCGTCGCCAAGAGATTTGCCGTCGCGACGGCGTCCTGGATCGCCAGATTGATTCCGACACCCGCGACCGGCGACATCGCGTGCGCCGCATCGCCGATACAGAGCAGCCCCTCGCGATACCATTGTCTCAAACGATCCACCTGCACCGTCAATAACTTGATCTGATCCCAGTCGCGAAGTTCGCCGACACGACCGGCAGCAAATGACGAGAGCTGCGCTACGCTCTTCTGGAACGCCGGCAATCCTTTGGCTTGGAGCTGATCCCGCGACCCCTTTGGGATGACAAACCCGCATTGCCAATAGTCGCCGCGATTCAGCATGATAAAAATACGACCGGTATCGAACCGGCCGACGGGGTCTGTCGGATCGCCCGGCTGTCGCGAAAGCCGGAACCAGAGCACGTCCATCGGCGCGCCGAATTCCTCTACCGAGAGGCCGGCCTGGGTCCGCACAATGGAATGCCGGCCATCCGCACCCACGACGAGATCGGCCCGTACCTCCAACAGCCCATCCACCGTCTTCGCCCGGAGTCCAACGACAGAGCCCGCTTCCTCTATAAGATTGATCACCTCGGCCTGCATGCGCACATGAAACATCGGATACCGAGCCCCCTCCTTGGTCAGAAAGGCCAGGAAATCCCACTGCGGAATGAAGGCGACAAACCGACAATGAGTCGAGAGGGATGAAAAGTCTGCCACAGTCAGTGCCAAGTCTCCGAACTGTCCGTTGATCCGTGAAACTTTCTGATGCGGTAAGGCAAGGAACCGCTCCAGCATACCCAGCTCGTGCAGCACTTCCAGCGTCGAGGGATGAATCGTATCACCGCGGAAATCCCGGAGGAAATCGGCGTGCTTTTCCAATACGAGCACACCGACCCCGGCCCGGGCCAACAACAAGCCCATCATCATCCCGGCCGGGCCTCCCCCGGCGATACAGCATCTCGTTGCGAGGATTTGCGCCATCTCGACTCCGCCCCAGAGCGGGAAAGATCGAGAGAGGCTACTCTTTAGTGAAGAACTCTACAAGAGGTGTGAGGAGAAGCCCGCCGCGCGCGGGTAAGTTTAACAATTGCGTAATTGTGGCCCAGGAATCACAGACGCAGAGGGGGAACAATGGTAAAAGTGATTTTTCACGTCTTTTTCGCCTTTATACCTGCCAGCCGCAGCAGGCTCCCCTCCTCCGCCTCGAAATGTTGCCGAACCGCCCGCATCATGCTTTCGAAAGATTGATCGATGGCATCATCGTCATCGGATTCGATGTTCCGTAATTTCCCGATGGCCATTTTCACTTTTGCATGGTCCGCCAGCACGCCCTCCGCCACCTGTTTTCCCTCGATGCCGGATTCTGCAATGGGCGAATATACCCACTCCTCTTCCATGGCGAAATGAATCTCGAGCTCCTCGAAAATGAGGTCCACAATCTTACGTCGGTTGTCTTCAGACGCCGAATGGAATTGGTGGAACAGATTGAGAATTTTCGCGTGATCCTCTTTCACTCCCTCAATCACCTGGACGAACGGAAACCCGTCTGTCTGGCGCGTGGGCTCCTCGACAATTTTCCGGCGAGATTCAACAGGCATCGAGTACCTTTTAAGCGATCGCGTTCCTTACATGCTACGAAGTAGTGCATGTTGAGTTTCGCACGCGAGAGTACTACGACGATACTAGCTACTTCCCTAGCTCAAAGTGTTTCTTCACTTGCCGGCGAGGAAAAACAACCGAACGTCGATGGCGCTCATTAAGAAACCAGGGGTTTCCCTAGTTACAAGAATCTCTACCTGATCGTACGGTACATGCAGTCGATAATTCGGGCGCTAGGCGGCCGGTGAAACTGTTATCAACCATATTCATTTTCGGCATGCTGTCGGTGACCCCGGTAGACCTACCGAGGCTCGATCAGCCGCCTGTGCCAAGTCCGAACCCTGGTCCTACGGTACCGAGTCCACACCCACCCGATCCGGATCCGTCCAAACAACCTGCCAAGCCGCGCCCAAGCCCCTCGCCTCTTCCTGCGCCACCCCAAGATGATTATGCGTGAGGCGTGAGACGGAATCGTGTACCTGATTCTGACTATCTCACTGGTCTGTAGCCTAGTCACGAGAGCAGAATTAGCTCACGCG
>JBKJWE010000350.1:0-3596 GCA_046717045.1 Nitrospiraceae bacterium
CGCTGCACCCCATCAGGACCTAGGGGCACAACAAACGGAGCCTGATGAGCGACCGGATCGGCTGCGTTGACCGTCAGCACACCCAGCCAAGCGAACAAGAGGATCGTGATTCCAAGATGCTTCATAGCCCCTTATCTAACAGAAGCCTAAAGGCCGGTCAACCTTCGCCGAACATTCAAGGAGTTCTGGGGACTTGATTCTGAGAAAGGCTGACTTATCTCTCGTTCACAACAGCTACCCAGTCACCTTGATACAATTCATGCTGCCCATTTGTGTATAATGATCGAGCCGCGGGCCTGTGTGGCCCCGACGAAGGAGGACCTCGATGAAGTGGATTAAAGGCATTGGGCTGTTTCTCATTGCAAACTTTCTCATTTATCTCACGCTCTCGTTCACGGCGAACCTCCTTGTCAACGTCGTGCTGCCAATGTTCGGCATCGATGTGCGGGGGGTCTTCAGCCAGCAGCTGCTAGTCTGGTCGCTCGTCATCGGCTTCGGCGGCGCATTCATCAGCTTGGCCTTCTCGAAGCAGATGGCCCGGGCCATGTTGGACTGCGAGCAAATCACCCAACCCCGTTCCCATGCTGAGCAGACGATCTACGGGTCGGTTCAGGAAATTGCTCAGCGCCTGCACATCACGATGCCGGAGGTGTGGATCTACAATTCGCCGGACCCGAATGCCTTCGCGACGGGGCCGACCAAAAATAACGCCATGGTGGCGGTCTCAACCGGTCTCCTCCAAAACCTGAAAGAACAGGAAGTGAAAGGGGTGCTCGCCCATGAGATGGGCCATGTCTTCAACGGCAACATGTTCTCAACAACCATCCTTGCCGGCCTCATGAACACCTTTGTTTATTACATCAGCAATTTTGTCTCCCAGATCATCGCGCAACCGAGCCAAGATCGAGAGGAAGGATCGGCGGGCAATCCGATCTTGGGGATGGTCGTCTACTTTTTCCTCCAAGTCGTGTTGTCGTTCTTGGCTATGATCGTCATCGGCTGGCATTCGCGCCGACGCGAGTTCGCTGCGGATGCGTTTTCGGCTAAAGTTTACGGGAAGGATTCGATGATCGGCGCCCTGCGCGGCATCGACCGGTGGGTCAACCGCGCGCAATTCGAGTACCCCTCACAGGATGCGCTGGCCACGATGAAGATCGCAGGCCAATCGTCGGGCTTCATGCACCTGTTTGCCACGCATCCACCGATCGAAGAACGCATCGCGGCGCTCGAGCGGCTATAAAACGGACCGAGGAGGCTTGTATGACCACACCGCAAAGACTGCTGTCCGCCACCGCGATCGGTATCGCGCTGTTCCTCGGAATGAACCCGGCACAGGCCGGACAGGAAGGATGGCTCATGGCTGCAAAGACCTCGAGTCTGTATGACTTCACGATGAACGACATCGACGGGAAACCCGTGAACTTGAGTCAGTACAAAGGCAAAGTCTTGCTGGTGGTCAACACAGCCAGCATGTGCGGCAACACCCCACAGTACTCCGATCTTGAAAAGATGTATGAAACGTATCAGGAGAAGGGCTTCGAGATCCTGGCCTTCCCGGCGAACAACTTCGGCCAGCAGGAACCGGGAACCAATCAGGAGATCAAGAGCTTTTGTTTCACCAAGTACAGTCTGACGTTCCCGCTCTTCAGCAAGATCAGCGTGAAGGGAGAGGACAAGCATCCCCTCTACCGCTATCTCACCGAGCAGAGCCCCTTCCCCGGCGAAGTGGAGTGGAACTTCCAGAAGTATTTAGTGGATCGATCCGGCAACGTCGTGGGGCGCTACCACCACCGCGCGAAACCGCTCTCGCCAGAAATCGTCCAGGACGTTGAGCGGACACTGGCGAAGAACTGATCAAGCTGATCCAGCCTATCCCGCAGGATGTTCAAATAAGGCCGATCCTTCTCACCCGCCCAACCCTAGGCGCGCCAAGACGCGCCTCTGACCCTGAAGGCCGCAGCAAGCTTGATGGAACATTCGTCACTCGTCATTCGTCAAACGTGAAGACGTCGCGACGCGTCACGCCAAGACCGCTTTCTTCGCACCATTGACGGTTGACGCATGACGGCATTCTGAGTGAAGCGAGAACGACGCTGGCGGACTTTTTCAACAGCCTGCTAGGCTTTTCGATAAAACGTAATGTGGGTGCAATACTCCTGGATGGCGGCGGCCAAGGATTTCCCGCCGAGGGGAATGTTCGCATCGAGCGTGGCTTCGATTGCTGGATCGTCGATCTCCACCTCGTACCGATCCTGAATGTTCGTGCGCACCGGCCCCTGCGACACGTCGCGCGGCATATAGATTTCCTTCCAGACTTCCTTCTCGACCAAACACACATCTTTCAAGCGGTCGTAAAGTAGTGCGAGCTTCTCCGGATCGGTCACCTTGATACGTTCCACTCTCTGGCTCCTTCGTGTTCGGGTAGGTGCAGGGGATCGCGAGGCGGGCTAGGGTTTGACTGCCGGGTTGGGTTTCGCAGGCATCTCGGCAACCGTAAATCGCATCATGCCCACTTGATTCGCGGCATGAAAAGGCTGTTGCCCCAGTGGTGTGATAAAAATCTTCGCGAGATATTTCCCCACTGGCCACTTGTCACCGGAACGCTTCATTTCGAGAAAGCCATACCGCTCATGACCCGGGACCTCCAGGGTGTCCTTCCCGAGCGGCATGTCCGGCAATTTGCCTTCTTCCTCTTTGAACCACTGTACGCTGAACTGCCCAGGGTCCTCGAGTGGCGCTACTTCGAAGACGATATAGATCGTCGGCGTATCGGGGGTGAAGGTCGTCGTCGGATCGACCGGCTTCAATCGAGGGTCTTGTGTGTACCAGCCTTTCCGTCCGAAACTGTCCCATTCCACTTCATAGCCCTTGGCCATCTTGATCCAGGTGAACAGGGACTGCGGAACCCCTTTCTTTTGATCATCGAAGGAAGGGCTCTGCGTCGGATCGACTTCGGTCGTCGTTTGTTCCTTTGGCGCCACGAGGTCCCTGGCCGCAACAGCATGCGAAGCCCACGCCAACAGACTTGCGCCGATCAGCCAGCTCATCAGGACTGCGTGGCGGACACGATGGGATAGGGTCGAAGACCTACTCATATGTATACGTAGCCTTCATGCTTCATGGTATCGAGAGATCGGTGGTGGGTCAATACGCGATCGGGCCCTCCAATCACATATTTGATGTTCGAGCGCAGCGGTCCATGTTACGCTTGCCCCAACTCATGTTGAAAGAAATGATTGAGTGAGCACACCCTCGTCTGCAAACTCTCTACCAAGGGACCGCGAGACCCCTCCCCAACAGGACACTGGAGAGCGGGGCCTCCGCTACGGCCTCCGCGACGGCGCGTGTCAGGCTATCACGCAGGGCAGCGGCGAGCAGTACCTCTCGGCCTTCGCGCTCCTCTTTCAAGCCAATGCCTTTCACCTGAGCGTACTCTCCGCCCTCCCGCAACTTATCGGAACCGTCGCGCAGATCGCCTCCGTCAAACTGCTCAAGTGGTTTCCGCATCGCAAGGCATTGATCTCCGCGGGCACGTTCGGCCAGGCGCTGGCATGGATTCCCATCCTCATACTGCCGCTGCTCTTACCCCACTGGGG
>JBKJWE010000351.1:0-5924 GCA_046717045.1 Nitrospiraceae bacterium
CATCAACTCAGGGTACACCTCACGTCGCTGGGCCATCCGATCCTCGGCGATCCAACCTACGGAGGGCGCAAGGTAAGCGTTATCGAAGGGATCAACATTCCGCGGGTCATGCTCCACGCCAGAACCCTTGGATTTCTGCATCCGGTGACCGGGCAGAGGTACGAGTACATAAGACCCTCACCGCCCGATATGGATGAGGTGGTGCAGGCGCTCGATCGACTGGCTCCTCCTAGGACCATTCGCGGCGCTTGACAGTTATGAGCACGCTCACTTAGGACAATCTTATGCAGATGACAGATGTGCTCGACACGATCGGGGGCCTGACCTCTCAGCTGAAGGCCTATGCGGCCAAGCTGCCGCCCATTGTGCATTTGACGGCAGTGCCTATCGGCGTAAAGCCGAAGCTCGAAGCAGTAGACGAGTATGAAGAGATCGTCTCGCGATTTAGGAATCAGAGCACCGGTACGGCGTTCAAAAGCCTCAACGATTCGTTGGTGGAATCGCTCGAGGCGTTTGAGGTGGGGAAATTACTCGGGTCGGTCCAGCCGCTCCTCGCGGTGCTGGATCATCTGGAGCGAATGCAGCGAGACAGGGAAATTGAAGCGGGGCGGCTTGATGACAAGCGACTGGGAGAGTACCGCGCCGCCCTCAACAAAATTCTTCCCGGAAACAAACCTGAACTGGATGGCGCCGGCCGGGGAATGTAGCGCGCCAATTATGAATGTTGAATTTTAAATCTTGAATCCTATGGCAGGCAAAACCTCGATAATTCAGCATTCATCATTCAACATTTGCCGTTACGCGTTAATGTCCCATTTTGGGGCCGGTCGCATTTTCGCCTTGCGACACGAGCTTGAAGCGAACCGCAGATCCGCAGTGCGGGCATTTGGCGCGCATCGTCTCGTCATCGAGCAACTCGCACTCGTTCTGTTTGAGCCACATGAGTTGGGAGCACGTGGGACAGCTACGGACTTGCGTTGACATCGTTTTCCTCGTACACTCCGCCTGCATGGGTTTCTGTGACCGGGAGATAATCTAGTACAAGATGCCTCCAACCCTCAAGCCTGCAGTGATCTTTTCCGAAAAGAAAGAGATCGAGCCGTCCCAGCTTCTTCGGCTGTTCCATCAGGCCCCCTGGGCCAAAGAACGGACGCTTGAGGAGGCCAAAGAAATGTTGCGCCACACGGATGTGGCGCTCTGTGCCTGGGATGGGGATCAGTTGGTGGGATTCGGCCGCGTGCTGACGGACTTCGTCTATCGGGCGACGATTTGGGACGTCATCGTCGATAAGACCTACCAGAAGCAAGGCATCGGGACCGAATTGGTCCAGCGTATTCTGAACCACCCTCGACTCAAAAAAGTCGAACTCTTCTGGCTCTGCACCCGCCGACCGAGTTTTTACGAAGAACTCGGTTTCAGCTCCAAAGATCAGACCGGCATGGTCTGGTCCCGCTCGAAACGGTCCCGCTTAGAATAGCTGACGGGTG
This sequence comes from Nitrospiraceae bacterium, assembly GCA_046717045.1. Taxonomy (GTDB): domain Bacteria; phylum Nitrospirota; class Nitrospiria; order Nitrospirales; family Nitrospiraceae; genus JBKJWE01. The sequence continues at coordinate 1,488 of JBKJWE010000351.1, forward strand.
AATGAGATTCTCGCGTCGTGCCAGTTCGTCTGCCTCTTTCGTGCCAAAAAAGGAGACTGGACTTTGAAAACAAGCCCTCATCGACTCCCGTGTCGAGCAAGAACATTACCCTGGAGCATACAGCACCCGGGCAATGTCTCTCATCGGTCTGCTCGAATTAAAACACGTATTTGACGCCAAAGAGCATATTTATACTGGAGGCGTCAAAGGGGTCTTTTGATGTCGCGCCTCCTTGTTTCGTTTCGATACTTCCGCGATTTCTATTGAATGCAAATTCAGCATTGAGCAGAAAATGCTGCGTGAGCGCGTAATCTAACCCGCCCGCGGTACGCCATGCGAAGGTGTTGCCAGCGCTTAACTGAATATTCTGTCTTTTAAGGGCATCCGCTTCACTCACAGAATTGATGTTCACCCCAATGCCGGTGGAGACGTAGGGCTGAATGTTGCCAAAGTGTCCGGGGCGGAACTCCACATACACCGGCAACAGCGTAACCGTATTCAATGTGGCGAGATCCGCTTTTGGATTTTGCACATCAACGGAGTGTCGCTGCCATGTCAGCATGCCCCCCACGTTTATCCACTTATTCAAACCATAGGTCGCTAGAAAATTGATGGCTGGGCCGACACTGGTATTGGAGTTATCTACGATTTCCTGAGTGAGGATCGACATGCCCGCGCGAAACCCGACCGTCACCTTCTTTTCCGGTGCCGTGCCCTCATGTTTCCAAGACATGTCGTCCGCGGCCTGCACAAGTCCCGTTGACCAAACCGTGGTCACGAGGCCAAGCACGATTGAAAAGACCGTCGTTCGAAAGTCCACTACCCTCATGCTGCCCTCCTTGTTAAGGAAAAAACAGGAACCGCTTCCCTCTATTCAAAAGGGGAAAGAGCATATCGAAACTACGTAGAGATTGCAATCCCAACATGTCAGTGTGTCTCACTTGTCTCATCGAGGAGGACAGTCGGTTCTCGGCGCTCAAATATGTGCATTTTCGTCCCTTTCTTCAATCTGAACGATTGATGGAACTAGCTCGAAGTATTTTTCTACTTTCGGAAGCGCGGCGTTAATAGTCAGCCAGGGGAAGGGCGCTGGTTGTCAAAATCCTATGGAGTTCCTCCAAATGACTCGTCCATCCACATCTGCTGCACTCGCAGGCTGTTACGCTGTTAGCAGGTCACGGCTCGACGCTGCCGTTTTGGGGAGAGGAGGATTGAAATGAAGAACAGCAGAGTCGCGAGCAAGACAATCGCAGGGCCGGAGGGAATGTCCCACATCGACGAAAGTAGTACTCCTCCGACGGAACAGGTCATTCCAATAAGCACGGAATACCACGTGAGTGTCGAGAGGCTGTGGGTCAGTTGATAGGCGGTCGAGGCAGGAATCAAAATCATGGCGAAGACCAGAATAGCGCCGACCGTCTTGAGCGACACCACGACGGTCAACGCGATGAGACTGAGCAGTAAAAAGAAGATGCGGCGCGCCGGGACCCCCGACGCTTCGGCCATTTCTTGATCGAACGCGATGAAATACAGTTCCTTTGAGAACAACACGATCGTCCCGATGACGAGAATGCTGAGTCCCGTGATCGTACGCAGCTCTTCACTAGTTACAGACAGAACACTGCCGAAGAGATAGCCGTACACCTCCGCGTTGTATGTTTTCATCAAGCCGATAAAGAGAATCGCCAACGCCATCGTGGCGGTGTAGAGAATTCCGATCGAGACGTCCAGCTTCATGCGGCCTTTCTCTTCCATCCAGCCGGTAATCCAGACGGTCGCGAGGCCGAACAGAATCGCCAGCAACAGCGGCGGCCAGCCCATCAGGTAGCCTAGTGCCACTCCGGCAAACGCCGCATGCGCTGTCCCTGCGCCAACGAACGCTAAGCCGCGCAATACGACGAACACGCCGATGACGGAGCAGAGTCCTCCCACAATCGCCGCGGCGAGGAGAGAGCGTTGCATGAAGTCGTAGGTCAGGAGCTCAATCATTTCCTCGTGACCAGGCTCTCAATGGTGATGGTGGTAGTCCTCGACAATGACAAGGTCTTTCTCTGTAATAACAAGATCTTTGCTATAGACCTGACGGAGAATGTCTGGCTTCAATACGTCGGCGGGAGGGCCTGCCGCGTACAAGCGAGTTTTCAGCAGAACTAACCGATCGACACGGGAACGGATCATGTTGATGTCGTGCGTGATCAGAAGTACGGTCAGGCCGAGTTCTTCATGCAGGTGTTGGACGAGTTCAACAACGTTATGCTGTGTCGTGATATCGAGGCCAGTCGTCGGTTCATCGAGGAGCAGGACTTTCGGTTGTTGGGCTAAGGCTCGGGCGATAAACACCCGTTGCTGTTGGCCGCCAGACAGTTGACCTAATGCCGTATCTTTATATCCATCTATTCCGACATGGGCCAGAGCTTCTAAGGCGATTTCACGATCTCGCGCAGACGGACGCTTCAAGAGGCCGAGGGCCCCATATCGTCCCATCATGACGGTCTCCAACACCGTCACAGGAAAATTGCGATCTACAACACCCTTTTGTGGCAAGTACCCGATTTGCGCTCGGTGATGGCATCGTAGTTCGTCGCAAGCACAGTCGAAAATCCTCACGCTGCCTCTGATCGGGACCATGAGACCCAAGACGGCGCGACACAACGTGGTCTTGCCCGAACCGTTGGGACCGATCACCCCCACAAATTCACCAGCCAGAATGTCCAAGGAAATGTCTTCCAAGGCTGTCACGCCAGGGAAGCCAAAGGTGGCATGGTCGAAGTGCATGATCGGATACGAATGGGTCGCCACGTGTTCGAGGTCTCCGTCAGGATGTAAACCAGCGGAATCGGGCGGCGGACGTGTTATGCCGGTTCCAGCGCGTTGGCTAATTGGAGCACATTATAGCGGAGCATGTCGAGGTAGGTTTCGGTACCGGGAAGGCCTCCGGGCAAGGTGGTGAGAACAATTACGTGCGCGCCGGACTCTTTTGCCAGCAGCTCAGGAATGCGCTGATTGAGCTGGATTTCGGAGACAATCACCTTGACTCGCTCCTTCTTGATCATGGTCACGAGATGTTGCAGTTGGCGGGCTGAGGGCTCTGCGCCGGATTGCGCGTGGATTGTCCCAACGATCTGCAGGCCGAATCGCCTGGCAAAATAGGGCCAGGCGGCATGGTGGGCGACAAACCTTCGATCTGCCAGACGGGCAATCCGCTCCGTGAGCGCTGTTCGAAGATTATCCAATCGTGCGAGGTAGGCGGCTTGATTGTTTCGGTAGTCAGTCGCATGCCTTGGGTCCGCGGCGACGAGCGATGCGGTGATGTGCCGCATCATCGTCGCGGCGCTTTCTGGGTCTAGCCACACGTGAGGATTTCCTCCCGTCACATTGGCTGTTCCTTCTTTCTGCGCGCCGTCGTGGTCTTGGTGATCGCGGATCAACGCGATACCTTTGGATGTGGTCACCACCTGCAGGGATGGACTCCCCGCATTCTTGACGAGCGACGCCACCCACACTTCCAATCCGATGCCGACTTCGTACAGGAGTCGTGCTTTGCGAATGGCTACGAGGTCGCTCGGTTTGGGCGAATAGGTGTGTTCGTTCTCATAGCCGTTCAGCAAAGACGTGACTCGGACATGGGGTTTCCCGACCTGTTCGACCAGGTCTTTGAGGACAGGAATCGTCACGACCACGTTGAGGAGTTCCGGAGTTGGAGCGGAGGGAGCGGCCTGAGCTTCACCGAGCAGGAGAGCACACAGAACCAGTAGCCACCGTACGCAAAGCATGGGCCGGGACGGTAGCATCGGGATTTCTCAATGTCAACGCGCGCTATTGTCTGCTTGACCGGACGAGAGAGTTCCATTAGCGTAGCGAGCCCAGTAGTCTCAGCCCACATGCGCGGAGGAAATAACAGTCATGAAAGTGGTTGGTTTGATGTCCGGGACTTCGGGCGACGGGGTTGATGCCGCACTCGTGGAGATTACCGGGGAAGGGCGATCCCTGAAGGCTCAGACCCTGGCATCCTACGCGCTCGCCTATCCGCGGTCGCTTCAACAACGTATCCTGACCGCCTCTGTCTCTGGCACCGTTGCAGACATTTGTCACCTCAATGCGCTCCTCGGAGAATGGTTTGCCAATGCGGCGCTGCGCGTGATCCGAAAGGGTCAACTTCACCCTGTGGACGTGGTCTTGATCGGCTCCCACGGACAAACGGTCCACCATTTGCCGCACGGTATTCATGCGCCGGGTGTGGGGGCAATTCGTTCAACTCTGCAGATTGCCGAACCGGCCGTCATTGCAGAGCGGACCGGCATTACGACGATCGCCAACTTTCGACCGCGCGATATCGCGGCCGGTGGGCAGGGGGCTCCGCTGACACCAGCTGTTCACGCCTTGCTCTTCAAGCACCCGCGTCGCGCGCGACTTGTGGTCAATTTGGGCGGAATCAGC
>JBKJWE010000352.1:0-2604 GCA_046717045.1 Nitrospiraceae bacterium
TAATTGGGGCTCATCGTTGGCGATATACATTCGTTGGTCCTTGTCGAAAAAATCTGTCTTTCGCTATTCGAAGTTTTGATATAAACTTCCCAAATCGTTGACGCGATCAGTTATAGCAACAGTGCAGACGGATATTCTTTAGGAAGTTATGAATTTTTTCTGAAGACCATTTTTGGTGTGTGAATGGACACTAAACCTCTGAAAATTTATACGTTTGCGGGGTTTACCCTGGCTGCCGGCGAAAGGATCTTGAGCGCGGACGCAGGGCCAGTAATGCTCGCCCCGAAAATATTTGACACGCTACTGTTTCTTGTTGAAAACGCGGGTCGGATACTCAACAAAGAGAGGATGCTCAACGAGATCTGGGAAGGCAGTTTTGTCGAGGAAAATAATCTCGCGCAAAACATATCAGTGCTTCGCCGTGTTCTCGGCGAAACAACTGAAATAAAATTCATCGAGACAGTGCCGAAATTCGGTTATCGCTTTGTAGCCGCGGTCGCTGAGAAACCGGCAGACGAACCCTTAACCGAGATCTTCGAAACATCGCGAGCACGGATACATATTAGCGACATTGGTGACGAAAGCGCGTTCGATTGGAACGACCACCCCATCGCGCTTCATGCAGAACCACCGCAGGCACTCCGTGGTTTAGCGCCCGAAACACATTATGTTCAGAATGGCGATGTAAATATTGCCTATCAGATAGTTGGCGACGGCCCGATCGATATAGTTTTTGTGATGGGCTGGATCTCGCATCTAGAATATTTTTGGAAACACCATCTTTTTGCATCGTTCCTTGAGCGGCTCGCGTCGTTTTCGCGACTCATACTTTTTGACAAACGCGGAACGGGACTGTCTGACCGCGTGCCCGACGACAAGCTGCCGACACTCGAACAGCGGATGGAAGACGTCCATGCGGTAATGGACGCGGTCGGTTCGGAACGCGCCGTGCTTGTCGGCGTGTCTGAGGGCGGTCCGATGTGCTCGCTGTTTGCCGCGACGTACCCGGAACGCACAAGCGCCCTGGTAATGATCGGTACATACGCTAAACGGATCAAGGATGATGACTACCCATGGGCGCCAACTGCCGAACAGCGCGACGCCTTTTTTGAATTGATGAAATACGATTGGGGAAAACCAGTCGGCATCGAGGAACGTGCACCGTCGATGGCAAACGACGCGGAATTTCGCGATTGGTGGGCAACATACCTGCGAATGGGAGCAAGCCCGGGAGCCGCCGTCGCGTTGACAAAAATGAACGCCGAGATCGACGTCCGCAACGTTCTGCCGTCGATCCGCGTGCCGACGCTCGTAATACACCGGAAAGACGATAAGTGCTTGAAAGTAGAAGAAGGCCGCTATGTTGCGTCGAAAATTCCCGGCAGCAAATATGTCGAATTCGGCGGCGACGATCACCTGCCTTTTGTCGGGGATCAGGATGAAATTCTCGATGAGATCGAAAGGTTCGTTACCGGTTCGCACACGATCGACGATCATGACCGCGTGCTGGCGACTGTCGTAAATATCCGGATAATCGATCCTAAGACTGAAGCCGAGAAACGCGGCAATTCCGACTGGAAAACTCTCGTTGACGGCGCCGGGATCTTCGTTCGTCGCCAACTCGATCTTTACCGGGGCCGCGAGGTCTCGTTTGACGAAAATGGCATTCTTGCGACCTTCGACGGCCCGGCCAGGGCTATTCGATATGCGGCGAAAATTTCCGATTCCGCTACGCAGCTTGGCGTTACAGTTAAAACCGGCGTCCACACCGGTGAATGTGACATTATCGACGGAAAACACAACGGGTTTGCGGTCGATCTCGCGCAACGAATTGCCGAAGATGCCAAGGCCGGCAGCATCCTTGTTTCGCGCACAGTAAAAGACCTGGTCGCCGGGTCTGGTATTTCATTTGAGGAAACGGGAATTAGGTCCTTCGCCGACATCGACGGCGAATGGCGGCTATTTACTGTTGACCAATAATCATAATGAAGAAACTAAACCTGACCGTATTCGTTCTACTCGTCCTATCAGTCTTTTCATTTGGGCAAACGTTCGAACAAAAGATCGCTGAGATCGACGCGTACGCTCAAACCGTACTGACGACCCACGGCGGACCGGGAATGGCGATCGCGGTAGTTAAAGACGACAAGGTCGCGTTGGCCAAGGGCTATGGCACACGCGAGCTTGGTAAGGACGCCCGGGTGAATGAAAACACTGTCTTTGCCATCGCCTCAAACTCAAAAGCGTTCACGACCGCGTCGCTCGCGATTCTCGTCGATGAGAAAAAGTTGGCGTGGGACGACAAGGTATCGAAATATCTACCGGATTTTCAGCTATACGATCCGTGGGTGACGAGCGAATTGACGATTCGCGATCTGGTGACCCACCGCGTTGGTCTCGACACGTTTAGCGGCGATCTGTTGTGGTACGAGACGACGTACAAGCCGGACGAAATACTCGCCCGCGTTAAACATCTAAAACCTGTTTCCAGCTTTCGAACGCGCTACGGTTATCAAAACCTGATGTTCATCGCGGCCGGAAAGGTCGTTGAAAAAGCTTCGGGCAAATCATGGTGTGATTTTGTTACTGAGCGTATTCTAACGC
>JBKJWE010000353.1:0-8158 GCA_046717045.1 Nitrospiraceae bacterium
AAAAAGGCCTCTCTTCTCACCCGCCCAGCCCCGGCGCGCCAAGACGCGCCGCTCCACAAGCAACCCGCAGTGAGTGAAGAGGCGAGGAGGTACATACCAAGTTTCGCTTGAGCCGCTCGCTTCGATCATATGCGAGCGGATAGTTACTTTCCAACTAGACTCCTCCGTACGTCGAGCCTCTGAGCGACGCGAGAACGCCGCTCGGTGAAACGTGCGTCTTGGCGAACTGGGGGCGGGCGGGTGAGATCGTAGACTTTTTCAGCATCCTGTCACAGCTAAGCCAAGGCGAACATGACAAGAACACCGACAATATAGGGAATGATGCAGGAGCGAAGCACGGACGATCGGGCCTGATCCGCCGAGCCGGACCGAGCGAGCTGTTCCTTGTAGATGAATTCGTACGACAAGACCAGAATCGTGATCGTTAAGATCAGCGTGCGGCTGGTCCTGGGCCAGGTGTACTGCCCGCTGAACAAGAAGTTGGCGGTAAAGAATCCGCTCGATAACAGGATCAGCGGCGCCAGAACGAATCGCAGCGTTTCCGCAAAGAACGTATGCCAGGCGAGACGGGACTGAACAGGACGGGGATCGGCGTTCGCGCTCACGAGCCGACTGCGACCGGACTTGCGGTCTGAGGGGTGGAAGAAGCCGGTTGACCGGTTTTTGCCGCGCGGCAGGTCTTGCACACGCGAGGACGGGCCTTCAGGAAGGAGACTTTCCCACTGGCGAGGCAGCTATAATGGACGAATTCGTCGCAGATGGTGCAGCGGGACCAGCCGCCACGAAGCATGGTTTTGTCCCGGTAGAGCCCCTGCTTGCAGACCTTGCAGTTCCGGGGTTTAATCCCCAGCAGCATCGGCTCCCAATCCCCGCCGCCTTTCCTGATACTCATATGAAGCGAGTATAGCCAAGCGGTTTGCGGAAATACAAGCGAGCCCCTCGCGCGCGTGATGTCCGCACTGCACAGTTCGCCTGGTTTGACAGCTGGAAGACTGTTTGCTACTCTCCGCGCCGGCCTTGCGCCGGTGACGACGAGTTCGGTTTTACCCCCATGAACATCACTGAATATCTCGAACAGAAGCGGGTCGCGGTCGATCGGTTTTTGGACAAGGTGAGTCCCGCAGCGACCACCCCCCCGACGACATTGCATGAAAGCATGCGCTACAGCCTGATGGCGGGCGGTAAGCGAGTGCGCCCTATTCTGGCCATCGCGGCAGCCGAAGCCGTCGGTACGACTTCACCTGGTCTGATGGCGATCGCCTCCTCGCTGGAGTTCATCCATACCTATTCGCTCATTCATGACGATCTTCCGTCGATGGACAATGACGACTTTCGGCGCGGGAAGCCGACCAATCACAAGGTCTATGGCGAAGCGATGGCGATTTTAGCCGGCGATGCGCTGCTCACGATGGCTTTCGATCTCTGCAGCCGACCGGATCTGATGAAAGGCTGCGATCCCGTGCGGCAAGTCCGGCTGATCCAGGAATTGGCTTATGGGTCCGGCACCCTGGGCATGGTGGGCGGGCAAGTCTTCGACATTCAGGCAGAGAACAAAAACATCGACCTGCCGACACTCCAAGACATTCACAAGCACAAGACCGGCATGTTGATTCGCGCCGCCGTGCGGATGGGCGGGATTGCCGCCGGCGGCACCGAGCGGCAGCTCGCAGATCTGACAGCCTACGCAGAAGACGTTGGCCTGGCCTTCCAGATCGCCGACGACATCTTAAACGTGACAGGCACGCGAGAAGAACTGGGCAAAAATCCCAACACCGATGCCGAACGAGGGAAGAAGACGTACCCGACGTTCTATGGCGTGGAGGGAGCACAAAAACTGGCGGACGACTGTGTCACTCGCGCGATCGGACGTTTAGCTTCATTCGGTTCCGCCGCCGATCCCCTCCGCGACATCGCGCGCTACATCACGGCACGAAAGAATTAGTTCTGAGTGCTGAGCTATGAGTGCTGAGTCAAAGACAAGACCGCTTTCGTTGATTGCGTACTCGTGTCCTCTCACTCAATTCGTTGTGCTCTTTCTCACTCAGCACTCGGCACTCGGCACTCGACACTCGCCATGAAAGGTCTCGTCACAGGCGCGAGCGGGTTCGTCGGAGGCGCCGTCGTTCGCGCACTGGTCCACGCCGGCACCGATGTGCGTGTGTTGTCTCGTCGGGGCAGCGATCGACAGAATTTCTCCAACCTCCCCGTTGAAGAAGTGCACGGAGACTTGCGCGATCCCGCCTCTCTCCGGAAAGCCCTGACCGGCTGCCGGCAGCTCTATCACGTGGCTGCGCACTATGCCTTGTGGGCTAAAGACCCCTCGATATTTTATGACGTCAATGTGACCGGCACGCGTACGTTGCTTGAAGCGGCGCGCGACGTGGGAACTGAACGCATCGTTTACTGCAGCACCATCGGCGCGATTGGACTTCCGCCAGGCGGAGGACTTGGGACCGAGAACACACCTGTCTCGCTCGACCAGATGGCCGGGCACTACAAGCGATCAAAATACTTGGCCGAGCAAGAAGTGTTGAAACTGGCCAAGGCCGGCCTGCCGGTCGTGGTGGTGAATCCGAGCGCGCCGGTTGGGGCGGGCGACGTGAAACCGACGCCGACCGGCCAGGTGATCGTAGATTTCATGAAGGGGCGCATGCCTGCCTATATCGAAACCGGGATGAATATAGTGGACGTGGACGACGTGGCAGCAGGTCACCTGCTTGCAATGCAAAATGGCCGAATCGGTGAACGGTATATTCTGGGCAACAAGAACTTGATGCTGCGTGAGGTATTCGAAATCTTGAGCCGCCTCACCGGCGTGAAAGCACCCACGATCAAATTTCCCCGATTGGCGATCCTCCCGCTGGCCTATCTCAACCAATGGATCGCCAACCTCACCGGCCAACCACCGCGCATTCCGCTGGAAGGCGTGAAAATGGCCAAGTATAAGATGCATTATGACTGTGGCAAAGCGATCCGCGAACTCGGCATCCCGCAAACACCGCCGGAAGTCGCACTCGAAAAAGCCGTGAGGTGGTTTCGTGATCACCGGTACGCGTGACCACGAATGGTAAATGTTCAATGCGAAATGTGGAATTGTAGATCTTCAGACCCATTGCCACGAAATTTTCATTCAACATTCACCATTCAACATTAAACGTTGATGGACATTCTTACTCTCTTTACAAAAACCATCCTCTTTCGGCCCTACGTCTTCGTGTTCCTGGGCGCCTTTCTGTTCGCCGCGATCCAATTGATCGGATGGCCAAGAACCTGGCGATTCTGGCTGATTAGCTGGATTACCGCCTTCGTCTGCGAATACGCCTCGACGCGCACAGGCATTCCGTTCGGCTGGTATTTCTACACCGGCTCGACGGTTGGCCACGAGCTTTATTTCTCCAACATCCCGTTTATAGATTCGATTTCATTCAGCTTTCTCCTCTATGGGGCCTATTGTGTCGCGCTCTGCCTCTTCCTTCCGATCGAGCAGTCTTCGGCCTCCGCGCAATCAATGCTCAAGCGGCTGCGTTTTGATGTGGACGCGCGAGCAAGTTGGTCTATGCTGCTGCTCACTGCCTTCTTGTTTGCCTTCATCGACATGGTGATCGATCCGGTAGCTCTCCGCGGCGACCGCTGGTTCCTCGGCAAAATTTACTACTACCCTGACCCCGGCGTGCACTTCGGAGTCCCCTTCGCCAACTATGTCGGGTGGGCCGTCGTCGGACTGATTTCCCTCGCCATCTATTTCCCACTCGAGCGCCGCCTCCCCGCGCTCACAACATCATCGTCGATCACGCCTCGTCTGCTTCTGGGCGTCGGACTTTACTATGGTGTGTTGGTCTTCAGCCTCAGCATCACGTTCTGGATTGGCGAATTCTTTATGGGCATGAGCGGACTGCTGATACATCTTCCAATTCTCGCTATCGTGCTATTTCGCTTCACCAACCTTCGACAGCTTTCACCCCCCGCTTAACCCAGTGGCAATCAGGCAGAAGACTTTGTATAGTGAGGAACCTCGTATGAAGGCGAAACTCATCGGCGTGGTCATCATCGCGGTCTTGGTCGGCCTTGGCGCACTTGGCTGGGTAGGCTATCGATTGTTCACGACCGGCTTCAGCGCGAAGACGGAACCGCACGCGCTTGAAGTGCTGATGGCGCGCCAGATCCGCCACCTCGCTATTCCCATCGAGCACCGGAACAAGCCGAATCCTGTACCGTTGAGCCCGGATGTGCTGAAAGATTCCCTGGCGCATTTCGCCGACCATTGCGCGACCTGCCATGCCAACGATGGCAGCGGCAAGACGCCGATCGGCAAGAACGTGTACCCGAAAGCGCCTGATCTGCGATTGTCCGACTCTCAATCGATGTCTGACGGCCAGCTCTTTTGGATCATCCATAACGGTATCCGCTTTACCGCGATGCCGGCCTGGGGAGAAGATGATCCCGAGAAGGATCTGGACAGTTGGAAGTTGGTTCACTTCATCCGCCATTTGCCGCAGTTGACGCCGGTAGAGCTCGAAGAGATGAAGTCGCTCAATCCCAAGACCAAGCACCAACTTGAAGAAGCGGCAGCCTTCGATAGATTTCTGCGGGGGGACGATTCTGCCGCCGCACCAACCGGCGGCGGGCATCGCCACTAACATGCTCGTTTTTCACCTGTAAGGAGACGACGTCATCATGGTGTATCGTGTGTTGCTCGCGCTGACATTCGCATTGACTGCTTCCACCGCATTCGCACATGGCACGGGCCAGCATGTGCTCGGCACCGTGACGGCGATCGACGCCAAGCACGTGGAAGTGAAAACGCCAAAAGGCACGACGGTCGAGATACAGCTGAACAAGCAGACCCGCTACAAAGCCAAGGGCAAACCGAGATCGACCGTGCCGCCGTCGGTAGGAGACCGGGTCGTCATCGAAGCCACAAAGGACGACAAAGTACTGATTGCCACGGAAGTGCATTACGCATCCGGCGCCACCCAAACCCAGGCAGGGTCCGCGCCGCCGCCCGTCCCCGCGCAATAGGTTCAGTATGGACACCCTCCATATCACACGAGATGCCGCCTCACCCCGATCCGAGAGCGGCGTCCGTCAGATGGCGACAAGAGTCCTGATCACGGGCATTGCCGTCTTCCTGGCTATTGCGATCGTGCCGGGGATCGGCGTGGAGTCGCGTACCGCAGGGGTGGCCGCAGTGTTGGTCCTGACGGTACTGAATCTGCTGGCCCGCCCCATGCTTTATGTGTTGTCCTTCCCGTTCATTGTGCTGTCGCTGGGCCTTTTTATCGTCGTCATCAACGCGTTACTGCTGGGATTCACAGCCTTCCTTGTCAAAGGGTTCTCCGTCGACGGATTTTGGCCCGCTGTCGGAGGGGCGATCGTGATCAGCCTGGTCACGATGTTGCTCCAATTCGCCACCGCCAGCCGTCTCCGGGTTGAATCCTCAACTTTCACATCGCACGCCCCGCGACCGCCCAAGATGATCAACCCCGCCGAATAGGTGACGCCCTTTTCATTGAATTACCTCCCACGCGTTGCTACAATGCGCGCACCGTCCGATCTGATTGCGTATGACACCCACAGCCGCACAGCCAAAACCGAAATCGGAAACCCATCTCCAACGCACACTGACCTCGGTCTTGAATGAGCTGCCGGTCGATGCCGCGCTCGCCGCGGTGTTTCATCGAGAGCAAGGGCCGTTGACCGGTCATGCCGCGCGCGGCTTTACCGCCCGCGATGTCCAGGCCATTTTGCGTACATTGTCGGCTCAATCGATCGCCAATGCCGCCCCCTCGCCGGACCAGGACGGCGGCAGGACTCTGCGGCTTCGTTTGATCACCCCCGGCGCCAAGACACTACTCGGAGTGCAGCTTCGGTATAAGAATCGGACCTACGGCTTCTTGGTGATCGGCCGGAAGGAGAACGCCGCCTTCGCCAAAAAAGAAAAATCCTTAATGGAACAGGCCAGCGACGACGTCACCAAAGCTCTTGACCGTGAAGGCCTCTTCGATATGAACGTCGTGCTCAGCCGCCCCTACGTGGCGCAGGAACCGGTTCCCGCTGCGCCTTCCGCCGCGGTGATGTTCGCCGCGCCGACCGCGCACTTTACGCCTGAGCTCCAAGAGAAAATTATCGGCGTTCTCACGGAAGCGAACCAATATGTCGCCTACGATCGCGCCTGGTCCTGCCACTACGACCCCCTCGCAGGCAATGTGGAAGTCTTGGGTATGGCAGGCGACCTCAAGGGTGAACAGAAGGACAGTAAAAAGGATCTGAAACCAGGCGTGCGTCTGACGCTGGACAGTTCAGCGGCCGGCTGGGCCGTTCGCCACCGTAAACCCCGCGTCGATCACGATCTGGCTTCGACTCAAGGCCGATTCTTGGATCACAAACACCTGTTCAAGGACCGGTTTCAGTCGTCGCTCGTCGTGCCGTTCTTCGTGCACGGTCAAGTGGGTGGTACCGTCACGCTCTCCTCGAAAGAAGCCGGGCGATATCAACCCACGGATGCGCGCACGCTCGAACCGGTGATCGCGAAGCTTGCGGAAATTCTTCAATCGCCCGCTCCCGCGCCAGCCGGCCAGACTCCTGCCCCAGGACCGGAGGGCATCTCCACAGACTCGCCGGCAGCCGGTCCTTCTGAACCCATTATTCGGAAGCAAGAACGGCAGGCGGCGATCGGCGAGTTCAGCACGTTTCTCGCGACGGAGGTCCGCGAACCCCTCGCCTCCATCCGTTCACAATTGGAAGAAGTGACGGCGGAAGGGATCATGGACTTCGACCCGCAGACGCGCGTCGAAAATGGCATGCGTGACTTGATCCGCGTGGAAGCGATCCTGAACGAGATTCTCGACTTCGCCAAACCGCTCGAACTTAATCGGCGACTCGTCCGAATCCCTGAAGTCATCGAAAACGCGCTCACGGTCGTGGCCAACGACCTGGAAGTGACCCGCATCCAGGTCACGAAGGACTACGCCACCCAACTCGCGCCCGTGCGCGGCGACGAAGCCAAGCTTCAACAAGTGTTCTTGAGCATCTTTAAAAATGCGAGTGAAGCGATGACTCCGGGGGGACATCTGCATATTCAAGTCACGCAACAACGAGCCGGCCGCGGCGTCGAAGATCAAATTCTCATCAAGAACGACGGGGTGCCGATCCCTGCCGACATTGTCGACAAAGTGTTCGAGCCGTTTTTTACGACGAAACGGGCCGGAACGGGATTGGGGCTGGCGACGGTGAAGAAGATTGTCGAAGAGCACGGCGGGGCGATCTCCATTGGGAGCGCCCCCGGAGAAGGCACCACCGTGACCATCGGCCTGCCGGGCATCACCCGTGGTCCGGCCTTCCGCCACCGTGGTCGTGGCCGCCGCCCACCCCGGCGGTAGACTTATCCGCAAGTCGTCATATTGTCTGTTGTTTCCTCAAGGATGTGAGTCGAGGTGGTTCTTACTGCGCGCATTGAGGGAGCACCTTCCGAGGTGCGCCCTCTGCGAGCAAGGAACCACTTCGACTCATATCCCCACCCCTTATTCCCGCTTGACAGAGATACCGGCCCCTGGCTATCATCCGGCCACTTGATTCGACTTAGAATATACACATTATCAGCGCATTTCCTTCTGCCACCTTTATTTACAAAGGAGTAAGGTATGAAGCTCGTAATTGGCACTGTTGCGACGGTCTCCGGTGTTCTCTTTGCGCTGTCCATGGCCTCTGCCAATCCGGCGCTCCTCCCCAAGCACGAAGGCTATCCGATGAAGAACAGCGGAAGCCCCGTGAACGGGCAGGCCACCGCCAATGACCCCGGGCAATCGGATGCTCGTGGTGCAGCCACACTCAACAAGTCCGCTGATTCCTTCAAGAGCGCCCAGCAGAACCTGACGAAGTCGGACAATGCCCGGATTACCCAAGGACAGGGTGCGGGTCAGCTCCCGACCGTGCAGGGACCGCAGATCAAGATTGCTCCGCCGGTCACCTCGGCCACCAAGATCAGCGGCGATCGGAAAATCGAGTAGGACAGCTTTTCAGCGAGACCAGACACGGGGATGCCGTCATATGACGGCGTCCCCGTTGTCGTTTTAGGGCGCACCACGGACTAGCTTTTTGTTCGACTCACCCGCTTCGTCCTCGTCTCCGTCCGTAATCGGAATCGCCACAATTTCTTGGC
>JBKJWE010000354.1:0-4118 GCA_046717045.1 Nitrospiraceae bacterium
TACGACGCCTCTCATGGATCCACCTTACAAACTGGCTGCATCCTGAGTAATTCTATCCCGGCAAAAAATATCCACGAACTGAAATCGCGATTCACTAAGTCCGAGAGACCGGGCAGCAGTTCACGCGCCGAATCCGGCTAGTGGGCATGCTCCGCATTTCGGAGCGGCGCATAGGTGTGTACCGCCCTGCTCAGGAGGTGAAGACATTCCTCGTCGTCGCCATGCGCCAGGATGTCCTCAAACTGATTCACCAACTGATTCACACGATCTGATGACGGCGGGGCAGACCGAACCGCACGGCGAATTTTTGCATGCGCGGTCGACTCGACATGCTCCGTCTCTTCGAAGAGTTCCTCATACAGCTTTTCCCCGGGGCGCAATCCGCTAAAAACAATCGGGATGTCCTGCTCAGGAACCAGGCCGGACAGGACAATCATGTTTTTCGCGAGATCAACCACTTTCACCTGCTCACCCATGTCCAACACAAATACGTCACCGCCTTCTCCGATGACACTGGCCTGCAATACAAGCTGGACCGCTTCAGGAATCGTCATAAAGAACCGCTTAATGTCAGGATGTGTGACCGTGACCGGCCCGCCTTTTCGGATTTGTTCCGCAAACAGAGGCACCACGCTGCCGTTACTCCCAAGGACATTTCCAAACCGAACGACTGAGAATTTCGTGTCCCCTTTTCGATTGAGACCTTGAATCAACTCCTCGGCCACCCGCTTCGTTGCCCCCATTACGCTCGTCGGATTGACCGCCTTATCGGTAGAAATGAGCACGAAGCGGTCCACTCCATTGGCAAGGGCCGCTTCGCCAACGACCTTGGTTCCCATCACATTGTTGCGAACCGCCTCTTTCGGATTCTGCTCCATCAGCGGCACATGCTTGTGCGCTGCGGCGTGAAAGACCAACTCAGGCCTCGTCTGCCGCAATACTTCCGTCACCCGTTCGTGACCGGTCACATCACCGACCGCGGGGATAATCGTGACCTTGGGATATCGGGCCCGTAATTCAAGATCCAGAGCATGGAGCCCATTTTCATAACGTTCGAACAACACCAGCATCGCCGGCCGATATTCCGCAATCTGCCGACAGAGTTCGGACCCGATCGAGCCACCTGCCCCGGTCACCAGCACTCGTTTGCCTTCGAGCAGCGGATGCAACTCCTGTCGATCCGTTTGAATCGGTTCTCGCTGCAGCAAATCCTCGAGACTCATCGGTCTGATCTGTTGGAGGGCCGCGGGATCCGTTAAGAGTCGTTTGACGCTCGGCAAGATCTTGATCGGGACCTTGCACCCTTCCGCCGCAGCGAGTATGCGCTGTTTCAATTCGGTTGACGCGGACGGCACCGCGATAATGATCTCATGAGCGACAAGACCGCGGGCAGCATTGGCGAGATCCTGAATAGCGCCGACCACCGGCACTCCATGAATCTTTATCCTCCGCTTGATGGGATCATCGTCCACCAAGCCGACCGGCCGATAGGGGTAACTCGAATCGGTCAGCATATCTCGAATCAACAACTCCCCGGCATTGCCCGCTCCCACCACCAGTACCCGCCGCGCCGACGGGCTCATTACCTGGAGCCATTCGCGGAACCCTCGGACGGCGAGTCGGATCGCCGCGAGAGATAGCCCGCTGAGGAGACCCGTGAGAATGATAACCGAGCGAGGATAGGCAACCCAGCCGAGTACCCCATGCAACACGCCGAACAAGACCACCGAACTGAGGACCGAGGCCCATAAAATTCGACCCAGGTCGTGTAATCCCACGTACCGCCAGAGCCCGTGGTGAATTCCACAGGCCATAAGGCCGAATCCGTAGATCACGAGAACGAACGGAATACCCTGCCACATAAGCTGTTCATGGAGAGGGGGGATGTCTCCATCGAAGCGGAGCGCGAACGATGCGAAATTGGCCAGCACAATAAGCACCAGTTGAGTCACCATGACCAGGACCGCCCTATGCCGTTGCAAAACCTGGCCATAGGCGGTGACCAAGCGATGAAAGACATTCACGACTATTCGACGCATAGGCTGTGGTGTGTCAGGTCTTCAGGACGATTATGGCGCCATACGGGAAAGACGTTCTTGTCTTTTTGCCGACACAGGCGCGCATTCGACTTGGAGCCCGTTCAATGAGGGATAGTGTAACACCGCTATGGCCACAAACACCCAGAAGAGCAAGGCCAACGACCCGACCAGCATTTGATCGAATTGCAGACGAAGAATCAACCCCACCATGCTGCCAACAGCTCCTACCAATACAGCTCTCGATATGCAATCGGCAGCCTGACGGCTTTCCTGAATGGTCCGACGAATGAGACGCGAATAGAACCACCCAAACAGCGCCATCCCTGGGAGCCCAATATGAAGCGCCAAATAGAGGGCAATATTATGGGTCCCTGCATGTGTGATGGGAGCATGCCCGGGAGTGACAACTTCTTGATCCTGCCCATAGAGCAGAAAATAACTATGACTTCCATATCCGATCCCAACCAACCAGTGGCTGGCGATCTTAGCCAGGGTGAACCCCCAAATGTCGAAACGGTGAATCACGGATGAAAAACCTCTCTTGACAGGAATCGAACTGGTGAGATCGCCACTCAGTCCCGGTACCGGTGCTGTACTCGCGCCGAACACGATCATGACCGCGGCGATCGCATAGGCTGTCGCAAGTACGGCGACCATCTTGGCGGAGACCGAACGAATAAGCCAGGCCATCACCCAACACTCCGCAACGAGAGCAACCAGGCCCGCACGCGACTGAGTGGCAAGCAAGCAGATCGTCATAAAGCCGACAGCAATCGCAGTGCCTGTTCTTATTTTTGGAGGGCCCTCTCCCATTGCCACGGCGAGCCCGAACGGAATGACCATAATGAGAAATGTCGTCAGCCACACCTCCGCGGAAAGGAACGAGACCACCGCCTGTGGATTCGAAAGGTTGAACTGTGAGAGCCCGTATCCAGCGACAATAATTGCCGTCATCCCAACCAAACCCAAGAGGATCTGCCGATAGCGCTGATCCTTGAAGAAATAGATCACCGCGTAAAAGACAGTCATATGCTGAAGCAGCTTGCCGTACTCTTTGAGGCTGTAGACCGGAGAGACGGAAAATGGGATCGTCACTCCGACCCATACGACAAAGGCCAGAAGGAGCAGGTCGTATGGTGTCCGAGAATAGAACAGGCGCCGGTTGATGACACACCACACAACCAGCAACCCTAACAACACAATAAACCCATTTCGTTCCATAACGAGAAGCGACTTGAAGGGAAGCACGGTGATATACATGGCCAACATTACGCGGATAAGGGTGTCGAATGCGGATATCCGTTCGGATACTGGCGCGGCAATAATAGAACTGGTCGGCACCACTACCCTCTCAAGAACTGACTGGCAGGCTCCTTCGCTCCACACCCTTCACCGCAAGAGCGAGAGAGAAAAAGAACGCCCCCCAGAACCCCAGAATGATCAGTCGCCCCTCTTCCGATGCATGCTGATAGAGCACCGCAAGGCCTCCACACAACGCCATGACTCCATATTCTGCCAACACCGTCTGCCGATGGCTCCATCCACCAAGCACCAACCGTTGGTAATAATGGTCTCGATGGGCCTCCCACGGTGTTTCGGCCCGCAGCACTCTTCTCACCAATGTGATGGTCGCATCAAGAATGAATGGAGAAAACAGAAGAATGGGAACCCATACATCAAAGACTTCCTCACGGGCGCCGAGGAGCGCCAGCGTGCCGGCAAGGAATCCAGTTGGAATACTTCCCACGTCCCCCATGAAGATTCTTGCAGGAGGAAAGTTATGGACGAGAAACCCTGCGGCGCCTGCGGCGTACACCACCCCAATGACTACGATCAACGGATGCGGTGTCAGCCAGGCGAAATACGCCAGGAACCCATATCCCATGATGGTCATCCCGCCCGCAAAGCCGTCAATTCCATCCATGAAGTTATAGAGATTGGCCATCCATATCAAGAACAGTACGGTGATCGGAGCGGACATCCACCCGAAGGTCATCGTGCCCAGAACGGGGATCCTGAGTTCAGGAAGCCCCAACTTCGCGCCGAACAACACGGCACCTGCCGCCATGAGTTGGCAAC
>JBKJWE010000355.1:0-2651 GCA_046717045.1 Nitrospiraceae bacterium
CTCTGTCGTACCAAGCTCCACATGCATTTGACGGCCGTCAGATTCCTGGCGGGTTGTCTCCTTGATGACCATCCGGTCTTTCAGTGATTCCCACGCTCGTTGGGCGGAGGGCCAGTGGTTTTCGTACAACGGTACGTCGGAACCCATTGTCCCGTTTTTCAGATTGGTCTGATCGAATGGGACGCCTTCATCCGATTCTGGTGATTCGTCCCAGTCAGGCGAAGACTCACTCCCCTTCTGTACAAGATGATAAAAGGGCCCGTCATCCGCCACTTCTTCGACGACCTGGTAGCGGATCGATTCCGGTTGTTCGACGAGCTGCAACCCTCTCGCAGCCAACGCGCACTGAAACGGCACACGCCGCGCGAGCTGCCGCGTCTTTTCGAATACGATCATCCGGCCCCTCGGTGACATCACGCCCTTAAGCCGATCCAGCCGGATGCCGATTCCTGTTCGTTGTTCGAAGGCAGCCTGCTGACGAGCATCGCCTGCCCGCTGGAACGTCTGCCAACTCCGACTCGGAATCCCCGGATCCTGTTCGGTCTGCACCAGCGCATGGGTGGCGATGACAAGATCATATGCGCCAGCAAGCAATTCCGTTTCTACGTCCACACATTCAAAGCGGACATTGGCCAGTCCGAGCTCCTTCGTTTTTTGTTGAGCCACTGCGATCGAAGCCGATGAGCGATCGAGACCGACGAATTGCTTCTCAGGGAATCGACGTGCATAGAAGGTGGTCAAGATTCCGACACCACAGCCGAAATCAAGGATGCGCCGCGCGTCTCCGAGGCGATCCACCACGCGTAACCCAATCTCTCTGTAGCAGTCGTAGCGCTGGCTATAGAGGACCGGAAGAATCTTGGACTGAGCAGTCAGGTCATAGAAGGCGATCTCGTCGTGAGGATCCCCTCCCCGTTTCCGTTCGACCTGCACATTGAGTTGATTCAGATCTGCGGGAGAGAGTTGCGTCCGCTGCCAGGCAAAGTAGTCGGCGTCGGACGCGAACCGCTTGAGGCCCCACCATGCCACGTGCTCATGAAGCGTCGTTCGTATCTCGTATCTGGTATCACCCGACACACATCCCTCTCGACGAAATACGGTTCACGTTTCACGGTACTCAAGGACGTTTCAACATAATGGCGTCAAAATACGCCTCGGGAACAGGATGCGGCAAACGCAATTGCCCTGATCCGAACGCGACATACTTCTCACAGGTCAATTGCTCCAGTCCGATCGGGCCCTTGGCATGGAGACGCGCATTGCTGAGCCCGATATCGGCGCCGAGCCCATAGCTGTCTCCCGCATTCAGTCGCGACGATGCATTCACCATCACCGCACTCGCATCGACCTCGCGCGTGAAGCGCATGGCCGCCTCATAATTCGTCGTCGCGATGACGGCTGTGAGACAGGGCCCGTGCTCGGCGATGTGCGTGAGAGCTTCTTCGATGTTCATCACCATTTTGACGGCCAAGACCGGTCCCTGAAACTGCGTGAGCCAATCCTCTTCGGTAGCCGGCTTGATCGAGGTATGCCCACTCATGGCCATTTGTCCCATGAGCGCGACGGTCTTTGGACAGCCGCGCACTTCGACCTTGAATTCGTCGAGTAATCGATTGATCAAGGCCGGCAAGAATTGCCGCCCGATCACTTGCTGGACAAGCAGCGTATCGAGCGCATTGGCTGAGACGGCCAATTGCGCTTTGGAGTTGATGGCGATGTTCTGGGCCATGGGCATATCGGTATCGGCATCGACATAGAGATGGGTGAGCCCGCCGTCGTGGCAGAGCACCGGCATCTTGGCCTGCTCCATTACGGCCTTGCGGAGGCCCACACCACCGCGTGGGATGATGGCATCGAGCGCTTTGCCGGATCGAATCAATTCCACGGCGACTTCTTTTTCAGGACGATCGATCAGCACCCAGGCCCCGGCCGGTATGCCGGCCTCCTCGGCGGCTTCCCACAATCCCTTGCCGATGATCTCCTGTGTCCGGCTCCATTCGGGCGCCCCGCGAAACACACAGACATTTCCCGATTTCACACAGAGCCCGAGCGATTCCACCGTGACGACCGGCTTCATCTCCGAGATCACGCCGATGACGCCGATCGGCACGCGCACTCGGCTGACTTGTAACCCATCCGGCTGTTCCCATCGTTTCGTGACGGCCCCCACGGGGTCCGGCAAGTCAGCGATGACACGCAGGCGGTCCGCCATCTCCTTAATATCGTCCGCCGTCATCCGCACGCGAGCTACCGCCGCCCGCAGCCGCTCTTTCGTCCGGTCGCTCTCATAGGATTTTCCCAGCGCATCGACATCCACGTTGTTCGCGGCCAGGATGGCCTCTCCGTCCGCCGCGATTCGATCCGCCATGGCACGAAGCGCCTCCTCCTTTGCCGGGCCAGAGAGCAGCGCCAACGGCTTCGATACCGTTCGTATGCTTTTCAACACTTTATCCATATAGAGCTTAACAGGAACTTCAAGCATCGCAACCCCCGTAAAACGTGAAACGTGACGCGATCTCAGAAGGATCGTCAGACACGATACAGTCCCGGCAACGCAGGGGACTATAGCATGCGATTTTTCCGACAGTAAACAGCCTCGGTCACCGTGCTGTCACCTGTTCGCGCTGTCTTTTTTCTTCTTGCTTGGCGAG
>JBKJWE010000356.1:0-3002 GCA_046717045.1 Nitrospiraceae bacterium
GTTGTCCTCCGGAACGACGGAATTGGTGAATCGACTGAAAGCCGAGGGCGAGCGCACGCCGGACGACGCGCTGATCACCAACGATGCGGGCAGCTTGGAACTCGCCAGAACCGCCGGTATCCTTCGCCCCTTGAACATGCGAGAAGTCGACCGGGCCATCCCCGCGCAGTTTCGCGCACCGGACAACGCCTGGATCGGACTCTCGGGACGGTTCTGGATCATCGTGTACAACACAACGCTCGTCAAACCGGATCAATTGAAGTCGCTGCTTGATCTCGCCGATCCGAAATGGAAAGACAAGATCGCCATTCCCAACTCCGGCAGTGAATATCTGCAAGCCGGTGTGTCAGTGATTCGGGCGATCCACGGCGACGAGAAGACGAGGCAGTTTCTTCAAGGCCTTAAGACCAACGCTGACGCCCAGGTCTATCAAAAAAGTTCACAGATCGTGGATGCGGTCGCCAAGGGCCAGATCGCGCTCGGGATCGTCAATCATTATTATGTCTATCGGCATCTGGTCACACAGCCGACCGCTCCGATCGCCGCCTTCATGCCGGATCAACAGGAGGGCGGCATGGGCGCCATCATGAACGTGGCCGGCATCGGCATCGTGAAACCGACGAAACATCTCGACAGCGCGAAGTTGCTTGTCGAGTTTCTCGTCGCCCAAGCCGGCCAGAAACTCTTCGCCGACCTCGATAAAGAGTACCCCCTCCACGTGGAGGTGAAGGCCGATCCCGCTCTCGTGGAACGAAAGAGTTTCCGCGCGGCGCAAGTCCCCTTGACCAAGTTGGCGGAGCTTCGCGAACCCACCCTCACACTCATCGAACAAGTGGGCCTCCGGTAACGCAAAGGAGCCCACGGTGGTTACCATACGGCAACAACTCGCCTCCCCGCTGCAACTTGTCGTCTTGGCGAGCGCCGGAATCATCCTGCTTCCATTGTTCTACGTCACGTCGCAGGCTCTTTCGGCGGATCACGCCGTGTGGGGTCGCTTGTGGGCCACCCGCATTCCCGAACTCCTTTGGAATACCGTGTCCCTCGCCGCCAGCGTCGCCTGCATCACGCTCGTGTTGGGAGTGACGACGGCGTGGCTGGTCACGCGCATCGAATTCCCCGGCCGCCGACTGTGGGAAAGCGCCCTCGTATTGCCGCTGGCGATGCCGACCTATGTGCTGGCTTATGTCTATTCTTATCTCCTGGGCTTCGGAGGCCCCGTCGAACATCTATGGCAAGTCGTGGCCGGACCACAGGCCAGGATCTTTTCTCCCCATAGCTATCTCGGGGCTACCGTCGTGATGGCGCTGGATACGTTTCCTTTTGTGTACCTCCTCTGCCGCAGCGCGCTCCTCAGCATGAACGTGTCGTTCGAGGAGGTCGCACGGGCCAGCGGAGTCTCGCGTCTCGACACACTCTGGCGGGTGACCTTGCCGCTCATACGTCCTTCGATCGCGGCCGGCCTTGCGCTGGTGATTTTGTATGTCGTCTCGGACTTTGGCGCGGTGTCGCTGCTCCGCTACCAAACACTCACGTACGCCGTATTTCAGCAGATGACCGGGCGATCCGACAACACGGCGGCCAGCATCTTAAGCCTGCTCCTGGTCATTCTCGCGCTGATCTTTTTGATCACCGAACGGTGGTTCCGACAGCGCAGCCGGTTTTATCAAACAACGGGACGCTATCGTGCGCCGCATCGCGATCGCTATGGATGGCTCGGCATCTGCGCCGTTACGGGCTATCTCGGTGCGATTCTCGCCGCGTCGTTCGCGATTCCTGCCTACCTGTTGATTCAGTGGAGTCTGTCTCCTGAGGCCCAAGCCACACTCGACAGCCGGTTCTTCGGGTTTGTCTGGAACAGCAGCCTCCTGGCCGCCTGTGCCGCCACAGGCGGTGTGTTGATCGGCTTGCCCCTCGCCTACCTAGCAAGCCGCCGCCCGACCTTCTTGAACCTGGGCTGCCTGCAGGCTGCCTACGCCGGCTATGTGCTGCCCGGACCGGTGGCGGCACTAGCGGTCCTCGTCCTCTTTACCAAACTGGCGCCGATCTTCTACGGTTCGGTCTTGATCCTTATCGTCGCCTATGTGATCCATTTTCTTCCGGCCGGGCTTCAATCGCTGGAACCGGCCCTGCAGCAGATCACCCCGAACCTGGAGGAAGTGGCGCGCACCCTTGGCCTTGGAGTTCGAGAAACCTGGCGTCGCGTCACGCTTCCGTTGATGCGGAACGGCTTTGTCGTCGCCTGGGTCTTGATATTTCTGCAAACCATGAAAGAGCTGCCGGCGACGCTCTTGTTGCGACCGGTAGGATTCGACACCTTAGCCATTCGAGTCTGGATGGAAGCGAGTGAGGAATATTTTCAGCTGGCCGCCCCGTCGGCGCTCTTGATTGTGCTGTTGAGCTTGCCGGCACTCGCATTGTTGGTGGCTAAAGATTGGCGCGCTGCATAATGATGAAACCCGAGTCCATGAAATCTGATCACTCCATGCCACCCAGTTCCACAGCGGACACCCCAGTCCAAGGTCATCTCTATCAGCCGGCCTCTTCTGTACTGGAATTGCGCCATGTCTCCTGCGCCTACGATGCCGGACGCCCGGCGGTCAGCGGCATTTCGTTCGCCGCGCGTGAGGGAGAAATTCTCTGTCTCCTCGGCCCCTCCGGTTGTGGAAAAACGACGATCTTGCGCGCGATCGCTGGATTCGAGCCGGTCCGTGCCGGCCAATTATTTCTCTCAGGCCAACTTGTCTCCTCGCCGGAGGTCATGACGCCGACGGAAGAACGACGGGTCGGAATGGTCTTTCAGGAGTATGCGCTGTTCCCTCATCTGCGCGTCCAGGACAATATCGCGTTCGGACTCCGCCACCTCACGCGCCGCGAACGCAAAGTTCGCGTCCAGGACATGCTCAAACTCGTCGGCCTCGAAGGATTCGACCGTCGCTACCCGCACGAATTGTCCGGAGGCCAGCAGCAACGCGTCGCGCTGGCGCGCGCGCTTGTGCAGCACC
>JBKJWE010000357.1:0-4421 GCA_046717045.1 Nitrospiraceae bacterium
GCTATCTGTTGCCGGTCGGTGCGCATATTTTTATCGAGAAGGGCGCGCTGGCGCATCCGGGCGATGTGTTGGCGAAGATCCCGCGCGAAACGACGAAGACCAAGGACATCACCGGCGGTCTCCCGCGCGTGGCTGAACTGTTCGAAGCAAGAAAGCCTAAAGAACAAGCCGTCATCAGCGAAATCGACGGCGAAATTTCTTACGGCGGTTTCGTGAAGGGCCAGCGCAAAGTGTTGGTTGACAATAAGGTGGGCGACGTCAAGGAATACTTTATTCCGAAGGGCAAGCACATCAACGTCCACGAGGGCGACTGGGTCAGAGCGGGTGAGCCGCTGATGGACGGGTCCGCCAATCCGCACGATATTCTTGACGTGCTCGGCCCGAACGAGTTGCAGAAGTATCTCGTGGACGAAGTGCAGGATGTGTATCGCCTGCAAGGCGTCACGATCAACGATAAGCACATCGAGATCATCGTTCGGCAAATGTTGCGGAAAGTCAGAATCGAAGACCCTGGCGATACTGAATTCTTGCCGGGCAGTCAAGTCAGCAAACTTCTATTCGAGGAAGAGAACGATCGCGTGATGAAGAAGGACGGCAAGCCGGCGCTTGGGAAGCCTGTATTGCTAGGTATCACCAAGGCAGCGTTGACGACGGACAGCTTTATTTCCGCGGCGTCGTTCCAGGAGACCACTCGTGTCTTGACGGAAGCGGCGATCAACGGACGTGAAGACAAGCTCTTGGGCCTCAAGGAAAACGTCATTGTCGGTCGCTTGATTCCGGCAGGCAGCGGCTTCGAGGAGTATCGCGATACGTTCGTGATCAGCCCGAAGCCTGAACCCGTGATTGCCGGCCCGACCGAGGCTCCGGCACTGACGCGCGAGGGTGTGGCTGCGGGCACGGGAGAACCGGCGCGGTCATAGAGAGACTCAAGACGCGGCCGTCCCTTGACAGGGCAACGAACGGTCTCTATAATCCACCGGCTTTGCCCTTGATGGGCAAATGTGACGGTCAAACTGTGCCGACAACGAGAGCGATAGACAGATGCCAACAATCAATCAGTTAGTCAGAAAAGGCCGACAGCTTTCGCATGCGAAGACGAAGAGCCCTGCGCTCAAATCATGTCCGCAAAAACGAGGGGTGTGTTTGCGCGTCTATACCTCGACCCCGAAAAAGCCGAACTCCGCTCTCCGGAAAGTGGCGCGCGTTCGGTTGACGAACGGCATGGAAGTGACCACCTACATTCCGGGCGTCGGGCACAATCTGCAAGAGCACTCGATTGTGCTCGTGCGAGGCGGTCGTGTAAAGGACCTGCCCGGTGTCCGCTATCACATCGTTCGTGGCGCGCTCGACGCCGTCGGTGTGGCGGATCGGAAGCAGGGTCGGTCGAAGTACGGAGCCAAGCGTCCTAAGTAACCTTGTCGTCGTGAACAAGAAAGTTATTCCGTTATGCCAAGAAGTAGATTTTTAGGTCAACGTGATCCACTTCCCGATGTGCGGTATCGCGACAAACTCGTCGGGAAGTTTCTGAACATATTGATGGAGTGTGGAAAGAAAAGTACGGCAGAGCGTATTTGCTACGGCGCGTTCGACGTCATTCAGGAGAAGACCGGCAGCGATCCGCTGAAGGTGTTTCGTACGGCGATCGACAACGTGAAGCCGATCGTCGAGGTCAAATCGCGCCGAGTGGGTGGTGCGTCGTACCAAGTGCCGGTGGAAATTCGCCCGGCTCGGCGGATGTCGCTGGCGCTTCGCTGGTTGTCGGAGTATGCCCGGACGCGCGGCGGCAAGAGCATGCGAGAAAAACTCGCAGCCGAATTGCTAGATGCGTCGAACAACACAGGGGCAGCGGTCAAGAAGCGGGAAGACGTGCATCGGATGGCGGAGGCCAACAAGGCGTTCGCCCATTATCGCTGGTAACGTCGTTCTGTGCTGCAGTTGAGCCGTGCCGCGATCCCTTCGGGTGCCCCTGAATCGCGGCGCCTCACCGGCTCAAGCTGCAGCACGTGTGTTTTTAGAGGATTGAAGTGGCTCGTCAAACATCCTTAGAGCATACGAGAAATATCGGCATCATGGCCCACATCGATGCCGGTAAAACCAAGACCACTGAGCGCATCCTGTACTACACGGGTGTGTCGCACAAGATGGGCGAGGTGCACGAGGGTGCCGCCACGATGGACTGGATGGAGCAGGAACGGGAGCGCGGAATTACCATCACAGCGGCTGCAACGACCTGCTTTTGGCGCGATCACCGTATCAACATCATTGATACGCCAGGTCACGTGGATTTCACCATTGAAGTCGAACGCTCCCTTCGCGTTCTGGATGGAGCCGTGGCGGCGTTTGATTCCGTGCAGGGCGTGGAGCCGCAATCAGAAACAGTGTGGCGACAAGCCGATAAGTATAATGTTCCGCGCATCGCCTTCATGAACAAGATGGATCGGATTGGGGCTGACTTTTACGCCAGCGTTCAATCGATCATTGATCGGCTCGGTGCGAACCCTGTCCCTATCCAGATACCGATCGGGCGGGAAGGGGAGTATCGCGGGTCGGTTGATCTGGTGAAAATGAAGGGATTCTTTTACGACGATGAAACCTTGGGCGCTAAGTACAAGGTCGATGAAATTCCCGCGAATCTCATGGACCAGGCAAAAGAGTATCGAGACAAGATGCTCGATGCGGTTGCTGAGTTTGATGACCACGTAATGGAGAAGTACTTGAACGGCCACCCTCTCACCGAGGAAGAAGTGATGCGGGCGATTCGGGCCGGGACGATTGCGATGAAGGTGATTCCGGTGCTGTGCGGATCCGCATTTAAGAACAAAGGTGTGCAGCAGCTGTTGGATGCTGTCGTGGACTACTTGCCGTCGCCGGTCGATATTCTTCCGGTGAAGGGCATCGATCCGAATACGGACAAGGAAGTAGAGCGGAAGCCGGCCGATAGCGAACCGTTTGCCGCGCTGGCGTTCAAGATCATGACGGACCCCTTTGCCGGCCAGCTGACATATTTCCGCGTCTACTCCGGCGTGCTGAAGACGGGAACTCCGGTGTTGAACGTGACGAAGGGGACGAAGGATCGCATCGGCCGGTTGCTCAAGATGCACGCAAATAAACGCGAAGAAATCGATGCGGCTCATGCGGGCGACATCGTAGCGGCTGTGGGACTGAAGGGGGCGACAACCGGGGATACGCTTGCGGATGAGAAGCAGCCCGTCCTCTTGGAGATCATGAAGTTTCCTGAGCCGGTCATCGCGATGGCGATTGAGCCGAAGACGAAGCAGGATCAGGAGAAGATGGGCTTTGCGCTACAAAAGCTGGCACAAGAGGATCCGTCATTCAGGGTTCGAACAGATGAAGAGACGGCGCAGGTGATTATTGCGGGCATGGGTGAGTTACATCTCGAAATCATCGTCGATCGGATGCTTCGTGAATTTAAAGTCGAAGCCAATGTTGGGAAACCGGAAGTGGCATTCCGAGAAACGATCCGCAGGAAAGCCGAAGCGGAGTCGAAATACATCAAGCAGACCGGCGGTCGCGGGCAGTACGGACATGTGGTGTTGACAGTCGAGCCGACTGAGCCCGGAAAAGGTTTGGAGTTCGTCAATAAGACCGTTGGTGGTGCGATTCCGAAAGAATACATCCCGGCCATTGAAAAGGGTGTGAAGGAACGGCTTGAAAGCGGTGTCATTGCGGGGTATCCGCTTCGCGACGTGAAAGTGACCGTCATCGACGGGTCGTATCACGAGGTGGACTCGAACGAAATGGCGTTTAAGATTGCCGCATCGATGGGGTTTGCCGATGCCTGTAAAAAGGCCGATCCGGTGTTGCTTGAGCCGATCATGAAAGTCGAAGTGCTGGTGCCGCAGGAATTCATGGGCGATGTGATCGGGAACTTGAACGGTCGCCGAGGCAAGGTGCAGGGCATGAAGGTGCGCGCCGGCGCGCAGGCGATTGATGCGTCGGTCCCGCTGAGTGAAATGTTCGGATACGCCACCGATCTTCGATCGCGGACGCAGGGGCGGGCCACCTACAGCATGGAGTTCGATCGATACGATCCGGTGCCTCGGCAAATTTCTGAAGCCATCATTGCAAAGTACCGAGGCGATTAATACAGTCGATTGTCAGTGAGCACGGGAGGGCGTTGGTATGGCGAAGGCGAAATATGAGCGGAAGAAGCCGCATGTGAATGTCGGGACGATCGGGCACGTGGACCATGGGAAGACGACGCTGACCGCGGCCTTGACGAAGATCTGCGCCGACAAGGGGATGGCGAAGTTCATCAGCTACGACGAAGTGGCCAAAGCGAGCGAGAGCCAAGGGCGCCGGGATGCCACCAAGATCATGACGATTGCCATCAGCCACGTCGAATACGAAACCGAGAAGCGGCACTATGCGCATGTGGATTGCCCCGGCCACGCCGACTA
>JBKJWE010000358.1:0-4208 GCA_046717045.1 Nitrospiraceae bacterium
AGTGATCGAGACACAGATGTCGCGCTGTTCGAATGCGACGGCGGTCATATGTGGAGAGAGAAGTCTCACGTATGGAGAGCTGCACGCTCAGACAACTCGCGTAGCTCAGGCTGTGGTCCGACAGACCGAGGGAGAGAATTGTCTGGTTGGACTGTATGTCGAGCGATCGATCGATGGGCTTGTCGGGCTCCTCGGCATTCTGAAGGCCGGCGCTGCGTATGTACCGCTGGACCCCGGTGCTCCGGACCAGCGACAGCGACGAATTATAGAAGATGCGG
The DNA here is from genome assembly GCA_046717045.1 of Nitrospiraceae bacterium. GTDB lineage: Bacteria > Nitrospirota > Nitrospiria > Nitrospirales > Nitrospiraceae > JBKJWE01. The sequence continues at coordinate 279 of JBKJWE010000358.1, forward strand.
GCGTTTCACTTATCCTTACACAGCGGCATCTCCGCCCGCGTGTGCCAACCGGCGCAGAACCAGTCATCGAGATTGACACTCTCGATCTCTCACCGAGGCCTGAGACCGATCGCGCGTTGCCGGAGGTATGCCTCGATCATCTTGCATATGTGATCTATACGTCTGGATCGACTGGGACGCCTAAGGGCGTCGAGGTCACGCACCGTGCGCTCCAACATTCATTGGCCGCTCGACTGGGATATTATGCCGACCCCGTTCAGCTGTGCCTGCTCACGTTTCCACTGTTCTTCGACGGCTCGGTCACCGGCATCTTTTGGACGCTCATGCAAGGGGGGACCCTCGTTGTTCCCAGCGAGGAGAGTTGTCGAGATCCCCGTGAATTGAAGGCCCTCATCCACAGGCACCACATTTCACATGTCGTATGGATTCCATCCCTGTACGATCTTGTTCTCCGAGACTCTAAGCCGGGAGATCTGGCATCGCTTCGTGCCGTGGTCGTCGCGGGAGAAAACCTCCCGCACGGTGTGGTCCGTCGGCACTACGAACGCCTGCCTGACACCAATCTCTACAACGAGTATGGACCGACCGAGGCGACGGTATGGAGCAGTGTGTATCGAGTTCCTCCGGAAGAGGAAGGGCCGCGCATTCCCATCGGCAAGCCGATCGCAAATACCACTATTCATCTGCTCGACGCAGACTGTCATCCGGTGCCTATCGGTGTGACAGGAGAAATCTGTATCGGCGGTGCAGGACTGGCGCGGGGGTATCGAAATCAGCCGGAGCTCACCAAGGCCTGTTTTCTACCAGATCCCTTCGTGCCGGGGGGGAGACTGTACAAGACGGGGGATCTTGCACGGCGGCGTCCAGACGGAAACATTGAATATATCGGTCGAGCAGATCAGCAAGTCAAGGTGCGAGGACATCGGATTGAGCTTGGCGATGTTGAGTCGACGATGGGTGCCCTTCCCGGGATTCACGAAGCCGTAGTGACCGTCAGGGAGGATTCGTCAAATGGTCCCATGCTAGTCGCCTATGTCACCACGCAGGAGCGGCCCCGTCCTTCAGGTCGTTCTTTCCGTGATCTTGCGAGCGGAGTGCTCCCGCCGTATATGGTCCCATCGGCGGTGGTTGTCTTGGATGCTCTTCCGTTGTTACCGAACGGGAAAGCAGACCGAACGCTTCTTCCTCACCCTGGAACTCTGGTTGAAACCGCAGGACTGTCCTCGGGTCATCCTCGCGATCACATTGAGCAGATTCTCGTGGAGATGTGGTCGCAAGTGCTTGGTCACCAAGCAGTCGGGGTACACGACAATTTCTTCGGGTTGGGGGGGCATTCGCTTCTGGCGACACAAGCGGTATCGCGGATTCGCGAGGTGTTTCGGATTGATGTGCCACTCAGAGCGCTTTTCGAATCCCCCACAGTCGCAGGGGTCGCTGAACAGATTCGCACCGAACAGCGGCGGGTTCGATCTGGATCGTCCGTTCCCCCCATTGTGCCAGTTCCACGCACCGAATCGCTTCCCGTCTCGTATTCACAGCAGCGGATGTGGTTCGTTCAGCAACTGGCGCCGGAAGCCACCGCGTACAATCTCCTCTTCGTGTCTCGGCAGAAGGGGACTCTAAGGAAACAGCTATTGCGTCAGGCCATTGAAGCGCTGTCTCGCCGGCATGAATCATTCCGCACGACATTTGCGATGACGGCGACCAGTCTCGTGCAACGCGTCGGCGCGTGGGAGGCTCCGCATTGGGCTGAGGTCGATTTGAGAACGCTCCCTGAGCCCCAACGCAGAGCAGAAGCGGCGCGCTTGGCGCAAGAAGAAGGGCGACGGCCGTTTGATTTGCAACGGGGGCCACTCACCAGATTTTTCGTGATTCAGCTTGGCCCCGAGGACCATCTCTTGGTCCTAAACATGCACCACATCGTGGGCGATCAGTGGTCATTCGGTATTCTCGGACGGGACTTTGCCGCCTGCTATAACGCTTTGTGCCAAGGGAATCCGCCACCCGACAGGCCCTTGCCGGTTCAGTATGCGGACTACGCGGCCTGGCAACGTCGATGCCTCACGGACCATGTGCTGCGGCAGCAGGAGGAGTACTGGATCAATAGGTTGGCAGGCCTTCCTCCGTTATCGCTTCCCACCGATTATCAGCGGCCCGCCACGCAGACATTTAATGGATCCTATTGCAGCGTGGAGTTCTCCGATGACCTCATTGAGGCGATCAAGCGCTTTAGTGCCGAACGTCATGCCACCTCTTTTATGACCCTGCTGGCCTGCTTCCAATTACTGTTAAGCAAATACTCCGGCCAAATAGACGTGGCTGTCGGATCACCTATCGCGAATCGGACGCAGATGGTCTTGGAATCGCTGATCGGTACGTTTGTGAATACGCTCGTGCTTCGAACCGACCTGACAGGGGATCCTACCTTCGACGAAGTCATGAGCCAGGTGAGGGAAACCGCGCTGGAGGCATACGCGCATCAAGATTATCCATTCGACAAACTTGTGGATACACTGCAGATCGAACGCGATCCCAGCATCCCCCCCTTGGTGCAAGTGTTGTTCAACATGGCCAATGCCCCCATCGGCGACATCAATCTGCATGGGTTGACGTGGGAGCCCTTCGAAGTCGACCCGGGATCTGCTCAATTCGACGTAAGCGTCACCATCGAATTGGAGGTGTCGAAGAAGGCATACCTCACCTTCAACACCGATCTGTTCTCGCGTGCTACGGCCGGGCGGATGCTCGATCATTTCATGGCATTGATACAGAGCGCCCTGGCGAATCCGGGGTCACACGTGTCGGCATTGGCAATGCTGAGTTCGATGGAGAGGCGGCAGCTGATCGAGGAGTGGAATCGGACCGAGGCGTTGTATCCCCAGACGCATTGCCTGCCCGAGTTGATTGAGACTCAGGTCGAACAGACTCCCGAAAAGGTCGCAATATCAATGGAAGGGAAAGGACTCACATATCACGAGCTGAATGCCAGAGCCAATCAGCTCGCGAGACGATTGCGCGCCCGTGGAGCCGGCCGGGGAGCGGTGGTCGGCATCTGTATGGAGCGTTCGCTGGATATGGTCGTCGCCCTTCTTGGCGTGCTGAAGTCCGGCGGATGCTATCTCCCGCTCGATCCGGAATTTCCAGGCGAGCGGGTTCGTTTCATGGCGGAGGATGCTCAGGCAAAAATCGTCATCAGCTCTACCGCCTTATCGGACCGATTCGACCGCCAGGCGATTCAGGTGCTGATGCTCGATGATGAACGAGGGTCGATCGAACAAGAGTCTGATCACAATCTGCCTCCCATTGCGACCTCCGATGACATCGCCTACCTCCTGTATACCTCCGGGTCGACCGGACAGCCAAAAGGCGTGGAGATTCGGCATCGTTCACTCGTCAATTTCCTGTGGTCCATGATGCAGGAGCCGGGATGTTCCATCCGAGATACAGTGATGGCCGTGACAACCATTTCGTTCGACATCGCGGGCTTGGAACTGTATCTGCCGCTCATCGTGGGCGCCCGCGTCGAGTTGATCAGTCGGACTGTGTCTATGGACGGACGGCGATTGCGAGAACGTCTTGAGCGTGCCAACCCGACCCTTATGCAGGCCACTCCGGCCACATGGCGTCTATTAATCGAGAGCGGCTGGAAGGGCAGTCAAGACTTGGTTGCGCTGTGCGGGGGGGAAACCTTGCCGCAAGAGCTGGCGAAAGAACTGTGTGCGCGAACGAAGGCGCTCTGGAACATGTATGGGCCGACGGAGACGACGATTTGGTCGACTATGAGTCGTATTCGCAATCCTGAGGGGCCGACAACCATCGGGCGACCGATCAGCAATACGGAGATCTATATATTGGATAGGCACCTTCACCCGGTTCCAGTAGGTGTGCCGGGTGAAATCTATATCGGTGGGCACGGACTGGCCAGAGGAT
>JBKJWE010000359.1:0-6266 GCA_046717045.1 Nitrospiraceae bacterium
ATCCCCGGCATTTCGTTCGGCCCGCCGCTCGGCGGGAAAGTCCGCCAGATCACCGTCTTCATGGATCAGCAACGGATGCTGGCGCGCGGTGTCTCGCCGTCTGACGTGGTCAAAGCCATCAATGCCCAGAATGCGATCATCCCCGCCGGCGACATTAAGATCGGCGATCTGGACTACTACGTGTATTCCAACAGCCTGATCGACGCGGTAGAGAAGATCAACGACGTGCCGATCAAAGTGGTGAACGGCACGCCCATCTTCGTGCGTGACATCGGCACAGCGGCAGACAGCGCGGCGATCCAAACCTCGATCGTGCGCGTCAACGGCCGCGAAGCGACCTACATTCCGATCACCAGGCAGGAAGGGGCGAACACGCTGGAAGTCACGGACGGCATTCGCGCCAAGCTGCCTAAGCTGACGGAGATCCCTGCTAATACAAGTGTGAAGTTCATCTACGATCAGTCGCTCTACATTAGGCAGGCCATCGCCAACTTGCAGAAGGAAGGACTTCTGGGCGCTGGCTTGGCCGGGTTCATGATCTTCATGTTCTTGCGCAGCATCAAGGCCGCGCTCGTGGTCGGCCTAGCTATTCCTCTCTCGCTCACCGCCGCGCTCGTCGCTCTGTATCTGACCGGCCAAACTGTGAACATCATGACGTTGGGTGGATTAGCCCTCGTGATCGGGACACTCCTCGACAACAACATCGTCGTTCAGGAAAACCTGCATCGCCATTTGGAGATGGGCAAAGACGGCCGCTCCGCAGCCGAAGACAGCGCCACCGAGCTGACGTTGCCGATCTTCGTGGCGACCATCTGCATCTTGATCGTCTATCTGCCGATCATGTTTTTCTCCGGCATCATCAAATATCTCTTCGTGCCGCTCGCCATGACCGTGGCCTTTGCCATGCTCGCGGACTATGCCGTCTCGATGTCCGTGACACCCGTGATGCTCGCGCGGTTGTATCACCAAGGACACGGCAATGGATCGCAAGAAGAGGGATCAGCCTCGGACGGCTGGTTCCGCTTCGTACTGGCGATCTATGAACCGCTTCTGCATGCGGGCGTACGCTTCAAGGCCATCGTGATCGTCCTGGCGCTGATGGCAATCATCGGCACAGGCGCCCTCTTGCTCCCGCGCCTGCACACTGAATTCTTTCCCAAGGTCGATGCCGGGAACTTCACCATGATCGTGAGCGCGCCGGAAGGCTCACGCATCGAGAAGACCACCGCGATCGTGGCCGACATCGAACGGCTTGTCCAAGACACAATACCCAAGCAGGATCTGGAAGAAGTGGTATCGAACACCGGCCTCTACTTCGGCGATGCGGCGCGCTTCGCGCCCAATACCGGCAACCACACGGCCTTTGTATTAGTGAATCTCGTGACCGGACATGAAGGCAAGACGGACGACTATATCTCCACACTGCGCGCAAAAGTTCGGCAGGCCCTGCCAGGCGTCGAAGTGAGCTTTCAAACCGGGGGCATCATCAGCGACGTGCTGAACTTCGGCCTGCGCGCGCCGATCGACATTCAAGTGAAAGGACCGAGGCTGGATCTCATTCGCCCTGTCGCGGAGGAAATCAGGACCAAAGTCGCCCAGGTGGCCGACACGTCCGACGTGCGAATCAAACAGGGCAAGAGCTATCCGGAGCTGCATGTAAATGTGGACCGGACCAAAGCGGCCTACTACGGCATTACCCAAGATCGCGTGATCGTGGACGTGATCACCGGCATCAGCTCGAACATTGCGCTTAGCCCGAACTTTTGGCTCGATCCCAAAACGGCCAACGGCTACTTCCTGCTCGCGCAGTATCCGGAACAGTCGCTGACGAAGACCGAAGATCTCTTGAACATCCCGATCATCGGAGCGCGCACGCCCTTGAACCCCACATCCTCTCTCACGACCGCCGGGAACAGCGGTTCGATCATCGGACTGCAGAACACGCCCTTTGCGGGACGCAACATGGATCTCTCCGCCGGCTTCTATGCTGCCGGCGACGACCGCCGCGGCCCGCCAGTGCTGCTGCGCGATGTCGCCACGCTCGACTTGAAGACCGGGCCGGACTCCGTCGATCACTACGATCTGTCTCGTTTAATCAATGTGCTGGTGACGCCGGTAGGAAACGACCTGGGGCGCGTGGCTGGCGAGATCGAAAAAGTATTGGCGACAGTTCAATTGCCGAAAGACGTGACCGCGGACATCAAGGGCGAGGTGGCGAACATGCGCGGGGCCTTCAGCAACTTCGCCCTAGCCCTGCCGCTGGCCGTGCTGCTGATCTATCTGGTGATGGTGGGACTGTTCCGGTCGATGATTGACCCGCTGATTATTCTTGTCGCGGTGCCGCTCGGATGGATCGGCACCATCCTCATGCTCCATGCCACCAACACCTCGGTGAATGTGGAATCGATGATCGGCACGCTCATGATGATGGGCATCGTGGTGTCAAACAGCATTTTGCTCGTCGACTTCGCCAACCGGATGGTCCGCCACGGGGCCACGGCCGAGCACGCGGTGCTGGAAGCAGGCAGGCGGCGTATTCGCCCTATTTTGATGACGGCGCTCGCGACCATCCTTGGTTTGCTGCCGCTGGCCTTGGGATTCGGCGAAGGGAATGAAACGATGGTGCCGCTGGCGCGCGCGGTGGTCGGCGGCCTCGCCGTCTCGACCGTGATGACGCTCTTGGTCGTGCCGGTGATGCATGCGCTGGTATTAGGACGGCGGGTGCACATCCATGAATCGCCGACACCCGCCGCCACAGGAGAGGACATCTAGCATGATGTGGAAACCGTCCATGAGTGTCTTGCTCGCCTTGCTGCTCACTGCCACGGGATGCCAACGGGAAGAGCCTGCTCAAAAGGCCAACTCCAGCGCCGCTGCTCCGGCCGGTTCCTCTCAAGAGAAGAGCAAGACCGACCAGCCGGATAACCAACCGGTGGAAGTGCAGGCGACAAAGCCCATCCGGCAGGAACTGGTCTACACCATCACCCTGCCGGCCAATATCTCGCCGCTCTACCAGACGACGTTGTACGCGAAGGTCTCCGGCTACTTGAAATGGATCGGCCCCGACAAGGGCGATCATGTAAAAAAGAACCAAGTTGTCGCGGTCATCGATGCGCCAGAAGTCGAAGAGCAGTATCAACAGGCGGCTGCCGATTACAAGATCAAAAAGATTACCTTCGAACGCTTGAACAAGGTGTTGCACGAATCGCCGGACGTGATCGCCAAGCAGGATGTCGATATGGCTGAAGCCGGCTATGAAGGCGCGAAGAATCTCATGCAGCAACGCGGGGCCATGCGGGACTACACAAAAGTGCGCGCGCCTTATGACGGCATCGTCACTGCTCGCTTTGCCGATCCGGGCGCGTTGATCCAAGTGGCGACGTCATCCGCGACGAATGCCATCCCCTTATTCACGATCATGGACCTGAATACGGTGCGGGTCTACGCCAACGTGCCGCAAGACGATTCACCCTGGATCGTGCCGGGAAAAACCAAGGCCTCGGTGTTGGTAAAAGAACTGCCCGATCGATCTTTTACCGGCACCATCACCCGCTCCACCCTCGCGCTCGATCCGTCGACACGGAGTCTCCTTATCGAATTGGACTTGCCAAATCCAGATCACGCCCTCCGGCCAGGCACGTTCGCGGAAATCGCGCTCGGGTTGCGGGAGATTCCGAATGCGCTGGTGCTGCCACCGCAAGCCGTGGTCAGCGGGCCGAACGGCAAAACGGTCCTCATCGTCGAACAGGGCCGGGCAAAATACATCCCCGTGCAGACCGGTATCACGGACGGGAAATGGATTGAAATCGCCCAGGGCCTGCGGGGCGACGAAGAGGTCGTGGTGGTCGGAAAACGCCGGCTGCTGGAAGGGTCGGTAGTGCACACCTCGCCATTCACGTTGCCGGACGCGAAACCCTCGCAGCAAAAATTCGAGCGGCGGTCGGCGGGCCTTCCGCCGTCTTCGTCGAACCAAGAAGGAGCACAACCATGAACAGATTCAATATCTCGCTCTTCGTCTTCCTGCTCTCGTTGGCCATGACTACCTTGGCCGGTGCGCAACCAGCCGGTTCGGCCGACAGTTTTGCCAAAGGCCGCTTTCTCGGGTTGCAGCAGGCTATCGAGGCCGGCTTGCAGAATCACCCGATCGTGCAGGAAGCGAACGCCGGGCTCACAGCCTCATCCGCAAGAACGGATCAAACGAGGTCGCTCTATTACCCACAAGTGTATGCCAACGCGGACGGCTCCGCCGGCAGCGGGCGCATCAATCCGCGCTTCGTCACCCCCGCCGGTGGGTTGCTGCAGCCCAATCTCAGCACCTACACCGCCGGTGTGCTCGCCAGTCAGCGCGTCTACGATTTCGGTTTCACCAAGAACCTGGTGGAGTCGTCCCATTACGGCGAGCGGGCCCAAGAGCAGGACGTGAACGCCAGACGGGCGCTGGTTATCGTGAACGTGCAGCGAAGTTATCTGAACAGTTTGAAGCGGCAGCGTCTCGTCCGCATCGCCGAGGAAACCGTACGAGAACGGGGAATCATCACCAGTCAGATCGAGACGCTGTATCGACAACAGCTCAAGTCCAAGCTCGATCTCGACTTCGTGCGCGTGGAACTTGTGAACGCGGAATCCCTCTTGGTTCGCAGTCGCAACGACCTGAAATCCAGTTTCGCCGACCTGAATCGCGCCATGGGCCTTCCCGGTTCGGAAGATTACACCCTTGAAGAGGTTGCAACCGACGTCAAAGGGTCACGCGCGCTGGGAGATTTGATCACGGAGAGCTTGACTCATCCGGAATTGAAACGGGCCAAAGAGCAGACCGCCTCGGCGGAGGCGAAGAAACGTGCCATGAAGAGCCAATATTTGCCCACGGTCTCGGCCATTGCGAGCGGCGGGTACTACGACACCTTCGATCCCAGCCGCAATGTGACGACAGGCGGCTGGTGGGCGGCAGGCGGCTTGATCTCCATGCCGATCTTCACGGGTGGATTGATCGAGAATCAGGTGAAGGAAGCGGCGGCGCAGGAAGCCGCAGCCCTGGCCCAAAGCAGCAACATCGAACAGGCCCTGACCCAGCAAGTGACCAACGCCTATCTCGACACCACGACGTTTGCCCAACAGATCAAGCTGGGAGAAGAGCTGGTGAAGACGGCGCAGGAGGCGCTAAGTCTCGCCAAGCAGCGGTATAAACTCGGGCTGGGCACGGTAGTGGAAGTAACGCAGGCCGAGGTCGGACTGACCATGGCGCAGACAAGACTGGCCGAAGCGCAATACGATTACAAAATTGCGGAGGTGACGCTCGCTTATGCGGCAGGAGGCAGCGCGCAATTGCAGATCGATCCGATGATACGCTAAGGGGATGCGTTGGCCACGTCGCTCGGCCCTAATTTTTTGAGGTCGATGACAAGTTCGTCCTTCGTGTTGGCGAGGAGAGTGTCCCACAGACCCGTGGATTGTTTGACGACCGCATTATTCGGTTGGAAGAACAGATCGAACCCCTTCGCGGCGGTGGGACGCATCGGGTACCGCCGATCGTAGATCATCCCGTACGTTGGAATCCCGTAGATGATTTGCCAATTCCCTAAAATGAAGTGCATTTCCGTCGCGCGCATGTAAAGCCCACCCGTCGTAATGGTGCGCTTCGCAGAGGTTTGAGGTTCACTCAGATAAAAACTGATCCGTTCGTTCGGTTTGGCTTCAGCCAGCGCTTCCGACAGCAGCGGCGCCAGCAGCCTGAGTTCATTCTCTCGAAATGCCGCTTCAAACGGCGCTTCCCCTTGGATCCACTTCTGCAGCCAGATCCGGTGCTCCTGCACCATGAAGCCCCTGAGCAAATTTGTCATCTCCTCGATCGAGATAACCTTGGGATGCGCGTGCGCGCTCGGCGGCCACTCGGGCAGCACGGCATCGTCCTCTTCCAATCGCACATAGTTGACGGGATCTTCGTAGACGGCTCGATAGGGGACGTGCGGAATGGCGCAGCCGGCGAGGAACAGCAGTGCTGAGATCTGAGTGCTGCGTGCTGAGAAGAACACGAGCCTCCGAAGCCATCGTCTGATTTGTCCCGTTCTTTGCTCAGCACTCATAGCTCAGCACTCAGCACTTCAGTCGGACACCGCGACTGTCATCTCGACCCGCTCGAGCGGATTGTCGCGGCCATCGCGCTTCATGTTCACGACCTTGTCCACCACGTCCATTCCGCTCACAACTTCGCCGAACGCAGTGTACTGCCAGTCGAGAAAGTTGGCGTCGGCGACGCAGATAAAAAATTG
>JBKJWE010000360.1:0-2510 GCA_046717045.1 Nitrospiraceae bacterium
GCGGGAACAAGCCCTGGACCACCGTCTCGAAAGGCGGCAAGACCTTCTGCCGTTTCGATGAGAAGCACACAGACTGGAAAACCAAGATCACCGGTACCTGCGGCCGCTGCACGTCCAGTCACTGCTCGGTGCAGTTTATCGTCCGCTTCGACTGTTCCCCACGCCAATAATGTCGCTCGCCGACGCGATCAAGCGCGAAGCCCGCGCGTTGGGGTTCGATGCGATCGGCATTGCGGCCGTTCCTGCTTCTCCCTCATGCTCCATTTCGAACTTGAGCCTCCTTGACCGGTTACAAAGCTGGCTCGAGCGCACCTACCACGGCACGATGGCGTGGATGGCCCGCCAGCCTGAGCGCCGTGCCGACCCAGGACAGGTCTTACGTGGCTGTCGCTCCATTATTTCCGTCGGCATGAACTACCTGACAGCGCATCGTGCTGATGAACGGCATGGCTTTGGACGTATCGCACGCTATGCCTGGGGAAGGGATTATCACGATATTCTCGGTGAAAAACTGGCCCAACTCGAAACAATCATTGGACAGCTGTCACCAAATGCCGTCACGAGATCTTACGTCGATACGGGACCGGTGATGGAAAAAGCCTGGGCGCAGCAAGCCGGACTCGGTTGGATCGGTAAACACTCTAACCTAGTCTCGGCTCAATTCGGTTCATGGTTGCTGCTGGGCGAAATCCTGACCACACTGGAGCTTGACCCTGACGAACCGGGGACGGACCTTTGTGGGAGCTGTTCCCTCTGCATCCAGGCCTGCCCGACCCAAGCCATTCCCGAACCCTATGTCGTCGATGCCCGCCGCTGCATCTCATATCTGACGATTGAATTTCGCGGCGATCGTGCGGCAATTCCTGATGAACTGACGACCCGAATGGGCAATCACATTTTCGGCTGTGACGACTGTCTCGACGTCTGTCCGTTTAATCTGCGCGCTGATCCCACACAGGAACCAATGTTCCAGCCATCCACACTCACGTTGGCTCCCAGCCTAGAAAAGCTAGGACAGTTGGACGAATCCTCATTTACCATCATGTTTCAGCGCAGTCCGATCAGTCGCCCAAAATACGCAGGATTCCAGCGCAACCTGACCATTGCGCGCAATAATCAGCCCTAGCCCTTCCCCGCTCAGCACTCAGATACCGGCCCATCTTCACTTTTGACACGTTCCCCCTCTTCCTTCTTGTACTGAAGAGGAGTAGGCTAGCCTTGTACATTCGGTGGTTCGCGAGGACGCCAGAATAAGGAGCGCTCCTATGCATCCCCCGACCTGCTTACTGATCTCCGCCGACCCCTGCTCACGACTCTGCCTCGAGCAGGCACTGTGTCTCAACGCTACGCAGATTCTCGTCGCAGTAACCACGAACGAAGGTCTTGGTCTCTTAGCAAACAGCGCTCGGTTTTCGTTGATCATCTGCGATGAACAGCAGGATGAACAGCAGGTTGTGACCGATCGGCAGATTATCCTAAAGCAAACTCGACAGACGTGCCCTCGCGTGCCCGTCATTGTCCTAGGAGAAGACGGATCGGCCAGAGCAGCTGTCGACGCGTTGTATCAAGGCGCCATCGACTACCTGCCGAAACCCGTACGGGTCGAAGAACTACGTGCCGCCATTCATCGAGCGACGGCTCAGAACGGCCTTCTGCTAAATGTTCGATCAGAGCGGGCCGTGGGATTCGACCAGATTGTCAGCCGGTCGCCACAGATGCAGCTGGTCAAACAACTGGCGGCAGAGGTAGCACAAACCGATGCGACTGTGCTCATCACCGGCGAAAGCGGGACCGGAAAAGAACTGTTTGCCCATGCGATCCATGCGTCCAGTCCCCGTGCAAAGGGCCCCTTCATCGCCCTCAATTGCGCCGGTATTCCGGAACATCTGCTCGAATCAGAACTCTTCGGCTATCATCGCGGCGCCTTTACCGATGCCAAACAATCCAAGCTGGGACGGTTTCAGCTCGCCGAAGGCGGCACGCTGTTTCTGGATGAAATCGGGGAGATGAGTCTTGGAGCTCAGGCCAAACTGCTGCGGGTGCTCGAAGACCACGTCATCGATCCGCTCGGCGATACACACAGCCACAAGGTCGACATCCGCGTCATCGCGGCGACCAACGAAGACCTCCCGGCCCATATCAAAGCCGGACGATTTCGGCTCGATCTGTTCTATCGATTGAACGTCTACCAACTGCGTATCCCGCCGCTCCGAGAGCGACCGGACGACATCGAGCCGATTCTGACGTCCTTCTTGGAGACCGCCCGGCGAGATCATGGCAGCCGCATCGCCGGCATCACCCCCGCGGCATTGACGATCTTGCAGCATCACGACTGGCCGGGCAATGTGCGCGAACTTCACAACGTCGTCGAAGGGCTCACGATCACCTGCAAGGACGAGTCGATACGTCCGGATCACCTACCCACCTCAGTGCGACAGAGTCGATCGGTGGAGTTGAACGGTGGGACCGAGAAACTCTCTCTGCTGGCCTTCGGCCTCTCGTTCCAGGAG
>JBKJWE010000361.1:0-2583 GCA_046717045.1 Nitrospiraceae bacterium
CCCGCAGGCTGCGCGTGATGATGTCGGTGTGTCCGTGCGTGATAGGATCGAATGTGCCGGGATAAATTCCGATCTTCATAATTCATTCGTAACTGAGGGGGACAAGCTGTAGAGCCCTAGTGCCGTATCCCCGTACTCGTATCGCCGAATCAGCGTGGCGTGGTCGAGCGTGGGAGGACATGCCGTGCGCGAGGCTTGCTCAATGATAAGCACCGCCTGCTCCGATATCAACCCGGGCTTCCATAGGTGTGACAAAAGAGCGAGTTCATCAGCCGCAGTGTAGGGCGGATCGGCAAACACAATGTCGTAAGGGCCATCCCACCATTCGGGCCGTTTGAGAAATACATCGGTCCGTCCAATACGAACCTGCGCTCTGTCCGTCAACCCACAGGTCTGCAGATTTTTCTGCAGCAGCGTCACCGTCGCGGGGTGCCCTTCTATAAACGTGGCGGTCGTCGCTCCGCGGCTAAGGGCTTCAATACCCACGGCGCCGGTTCCAGCGTACAAATCGAGAAATCGACTGTCTGGCACCCGACTTCCAAGAATCGAGAAGAGGGCTTCCCGCACCTTGTCTGATGAAGGACGAAGTGCCGTTCCTTGAGGCCCACTCAGGCGTCGACCCCGGTGAGACCCGGCAATGACTCGCATAGGTTCAGGTAAGTGGGATACCAGGCGAAGCTGACTCTAACATAGCGTTTTTGAAGGGGTCAAGGTGACGGGAGTGTCAGAGCGCTGCCGAGCCGAATGGAGAGCGATGGGAACGTGATTGTGAAGGAGCAAACAGAAAATGGAAGCTTTTGACGACCTAGAGTGGGGTGGTTATAATGCCGCGGTCTAGTTCGAGAGGGTGAGACAGGCGCGCCTGCGTGAGGCCGTTCAACGGAGCGTCAGTGGCGATCATGCCGAGCATCGGACTTCACCGATGGAGGAACGTCTTACCGCGTTGTCGCCACAGGCTGCGGGTCACGAGCCGCCAAACTCTTTCGCCGATTGTTGGAAATCGTACGATCGATGATTGCGCCGCAGTTAATGCACTTCCAGGCGTAGAAAATGAGGAAGAAGTCAGAGAACCGTTCCAGCATCATCAGGCCTTTGCATTTCGGACATTCCATCGAATCCTCCCAGGTGTTGACGTGCACAGCTGCGGAGTTCCAAAGCAAGAGCTACACCAAATTGTCGCTTTACGTAATTTCAACATGTTAGATGCTACGTATTTGCCACCAAGGGCTAGGCAAGGGTTTGCCGCTAGTACAAAAACGTTCAGAGTGTCGTTTTTTTGTGCGGGAGGGGCCTGATGGGGAGCAAACGGGAAGGGCAAGGCATCACCCAATGGCCTGAAACAGAGCGTCCGCGTGAACGGCTCTTGAGCCAGGGGCCCAGCGCGTTGACCGATGCGCAGCTTCTCGCCATTCTGCTCCGAGTCGGTCGTCACCGGTGTTCCGCGGTGCAAGTGGGCATGGATATTCTGCATCGGGTGGGCGGAGTCGGGGGTTTGGCGCGTTGTGGAATCGATGAACTCTGTGCGATTGCGGGTGTCGGAGAGGCCAAAGCGGCACAGCTCAAGGCCGCGCTGGAATTGGGCAAGCGGGCGCTCGCGTCTCCGCTCTCGAAGGGGATGAAGATCACCTCAAGCCGCGATCTGTTCGATCACTATCATCCCGTTCTGCGGGATCTCCGTCATGAAATCTTCAAAGTCGTCCTTCTCGATGCCAAGCACGCCATCCTGCGCGACGCCACGGTGTCGGAAGGCAGTTTGACGCTGAGCATCGTGCATCCGCGCGAAGTTTTTACGATGGCGGTGAAAGAGTCGGCGGCAGCCGTCATTTTCCTGCACAATCATCCCAGTGGCGATCCCACGCCGAGTCAGGAAGATAAAGTGCTGACCGCGCGACTGGTGTCAGCCGGGGAGGTGCTTGGAATTCGAGTTCTGGACCATCTCATCGTCGGCGATGGGCGGTACGTCAGTTTTGCCGATCAAGGATGGCTGATGCCCAGCGAGTGTGAACTTGTGGCCAACGGGGAGGCCGTGTGAGCTAACCATCTATCTATTGCCGAACGATCGAACAGGTTGTTTGGCCAGCGCGAGGAGGGCCCTATGAACGAAGTTCGCATGCCGTCGTTCAGAAATGTGGCGATCATCTCCAGTGTCGGTGCGGGAAAGACATCGCTGGCTGAAGCCATCCTCTACACCACAGGAACCATTCCGGCGCTGGGGTCCGTGCTGCAGGGGACGACGGTCTCCGATTTCGAGCCGGAAGAAGTGCATCGGCGTAGTTCGGTCAGTACCAGCCTCTTGCAGTGTTCGTGGCAGCACACCACTCTCAACCTCGTCGATCCTCCTGGTACGCTGAGCTTGCTGGGAGAAGCGCTCATGGCGTTGGACGCAGTCGATGCCGTCATCGTCGTGCTCGACGCCGCTTCCGGAGTCCGTACGGAACTCGCCAAACTCTGGCCACGGGTCAAAGCGTTGGGCTTACCCTGTCTCGTGTTTATCAATGGACTGGATAGGGAAGGGGTGTCTCTCGATGTCCCGATCGCCGCCTGCGCGCGCGATCTCGGCTTATCGCTGGTTCCTCTCTCGCT
>JBKJWE010000362.1:0-11033 GCA_046717045.1 Nitrospiraceae bacterium
TCTATCCTCACGGAATGCTCCTTCGAAAACTGGACCAATGGTTCATAGTCCTCATAGGGCCCGCCCCAGTTTTGTGACCAGCGCGACGACTCCAAAAACTCCGCCCGGCTCAACTCTGATCCTGTCACATAGCGGTCCAACGCCGGCTGACCATCCCAACCAAACATCTCCATCGCGAGGACCGGCTTACGTCCCTGCGCCACAAGATCACGCAAGATCGCTAGGCCATTCTCAATATGAGAACGATGGTGATGCTCCTCACCCAAATAGACGACGTCTTGCTGACGTAACAGTGCTGTCAGCCGATCAAGCGAAATGGGCATTTCCCTCGCCGTCTCAATAATTTGCCCCGCAGCAAATCCAGGGACGTGCCTGGTCTGTTGCGAGGGCAGCGCCCGCTCTGCCTCTCCACCGACGCAGGCGAGCGTGAACACAATTCCCAGAAAGACTAGTGATGTTCTCAACACGCTGGTGAGCATTTGATACGCACGCGGCGATTGATGACAGAACACGGCATTGTACCTCACACAGGTCTTCAAGAACGGCAAGCCGTCAACCTTGACGCGTATGAGACTCGCTCGCTATGCTGCATGCCGAGTCGTTTATACCCCAATTTCGAGACTGATTGCGCGGCAGCCCTCCCCATGAACATTCACGCCCAAGCTCTTGCAGACTTTCGATCGCAAGTCACCAAGCTGTTGCATGAACGAGATCGTGAGTGGGAACTTTCTCGCCAGCTGGTCGAATCGACCCGCATCCAGTCAACCTTAAAACAGCTGATTGAGGAAGCCCACCACGTTGATCTTCCTGACGCCATCCGTACTGCAATCACGGTAGCCCTCAGAAACGGTGAAGTCGACAAATTACAAGAGTTACCCGGTCCTCGGCTGAAGGAACTCACCGGCCTCCCTCCGACCAAAGCTGTACGGGCGCTCTGCGTCTGGTTCGAT
This sequence comes from Nitrospiraceae bacterium, assembly GCA_046717045.1. Classification (GTDB taxonomy): domain Bacteria; phylum Nitrospirota; class Nitrospiria; order Nitrospirales; family Nitrospiraceae; genus JBKJWE01. Next base: position 951 of record JBKJWE010000362.1, read on the forward strand.
TTGGTCGAACGAAAGGCGGCACGATGGCCGGAGCCGACCCTAGGAAGCAAGGAAATAGAGACCTTCGTTCGCTCTCACGCCAATCCCTTCGATCTGCTGCTTGAATCGACTGTTTCCTCACTCCTGGACATCGGCGCCGGCGATTTGTCCTTTGCGGAAGAACTGGCCTCGCACTATGGGGCGCGGTTGGGGAAGCGCGGCCAATCGCTGATTCTGCACTGTCTCGATCGTCTTCGTCCGGACTCGCAGCTCGGGGGACCTTTTCACCTCGATCAACAGCGCCTGAACTCGCTCCGTTCGCGCCCCGGCCTCCTCTTTCACTTTTACCCCGATCAAGACATGTTTGCGCTCGACCACTTGGATCGAGCAGGCACGCTCGCGTCGCACTATACCATCCTCACGTGCTGGGCCCCAGCCACGCCGACATTTGCCTACGAACCGACTCGCCTCTCCGCGGAGATCATCACACGTGATCTGCAGCTGACTAAAGGAGCCTTCCGCCGGACGCAGCTATCCGGTGAACCAGCTCTGGAAGTCCGGCATGGCGACCGAGCCCTTCTGTTTCCCCCCTGGAAGTTCGAGATCAGAGGCCCGCTGGCGCTTCTGGATCTCATGTCGAAACGCGGATGCCTCTGTATTCTCGGCGCCGTCGACGGACAAGTCTTCTGGGAACTTCTCGCACAACTCCTCGATGATGCACGCTATCGGCCGAAAGACCAGTTGTTTACATCGGACAATCTGCCGACCATTTTTGATTCGGTCTATACGCAGTTATCGGCGTTAAAGATCGGCGAGACTCTGGATCTTTCCCGCTGCGGCGCGTTGCGCTCGCAGCTCCCGCGGGTGTTCCCACACGACGCAGAGGTAGCTTTCTATCGGTTCCGGGCCATCCACATTCGTCGCGGTGCCGTCTTCTCTGGAATGCCGGCCAGCAGCACCGCCCGTCGCTTTCAAAACATGGCCGAAGAAACCCCGCCCTGGCTGCTCACCCTGGTGCCTGAATAGACGGCACCGCTGTTCATTTCGTTCCTGTCTCCGCAGGCTTGTCGTCTCGCAGCTGCGAGAAAACAGGGAAAAATTGACCCACCCTCCGACCCCTTGTTAGACTTCGTTCGTGTCAGAACAACACCTATTTTCCAGCCGCCGCCACCCCTAGCACCGATATGAACTCCGCTCACACCATCCAGGCCATCCAGGACAGTATTGCGCTAGTTATTAAGGGGAAACCCCGCGTCATTGAGTTAACCGTGGTGTGTCTACTGGCACGAGGGCACCTCCTGTTGGAAGACGTCCCGGGTGTCGGCAAAACCACGCTGGCCCACAGCCTCGCCCGCTCACTGGATTGCTCCTTCAAGCGCATTCAGTTCACCAGCGATCTGTTGCCCTCCGACATCGTCGGGGTCTCCGTTTTCAATCGACAGAAGCAAGCGTTTGAGTTCATGCCGGGGCCGATATTCGCGAACATCGTACTCGCCGATGAAATCAATCGCACCACGCCAAAAACACAGAGCAGTCTCTTAGAGGCCATGAGTGAAGCCCAAATTTCCGTCGACAATCAGACCCATCCGCTCCAACAGCCCTTCATGGTCATTGCCACCCAAAACCCGGCCGAATACCACGGAACTTTTCCGCTCCCGGAGTCTCAACTGGACCGATTTCTCATGCGCCTCCGTATCGGCTACCCGGCACCGGAGGAAGAAAAGAAGGTGCTCGACCGCCCGCACACGTTGCATCCAGCCAATTCCTTGCAATCCGTGTTGTCGGCTGCCGAGGTGGTGGCGCTGCAAGTGCACGTCGACCAGGTGCATATGGAGGAGAGTCTCTCGGAATATCTCCTCGCGATCGTGCACGCCACTCGCCAGAGCGAGCTGCTCTCGCTCGGCGTCAGCACCAGAGGCGCGCTGGCGCTCAGCAAGACCGCCAAAGCCCTCGCGCTCGTCCGCGGTCGCGACTACTGCCTCCCCGACGACATCAAAGAGCTGGCGCCGATCGTCCTCTCGCACCGCGTCATGCTGAACCGAGCCCATGGGATGCGGACACAGAGTTTCGAACAAGCTGAACGCATCATTCTCGACATCGTGGACACCGTGCCTGTTCCCGTATAAATCGTCTCGCGCCTGTCGTTATGTCATCCTCGTCATTCCGAACGTTCTTTCGATGGATATACCGGAATCGGTCCATCCGCATCACCGCGGACGGGACCCGATTTCTCCTGTTCATGGTAGGGATCGGTCTCGCTGCCATCAACACCGGCAACAATCTCTTCTACCTGCTGCTCGCCATGATGCTGAGCCTCATCGTTATCTCGGGGCTCTTATCGGAACACTGCCTCAGACGGTTGGAATTTCGCCGGCACCAGCCCGAGCTTATCATCGCCAACGAACCGTCCGCCGTGACGTTGACGGTGGCCAATCGGCACACACGTCTCCCCAGCTTCTCCTTGCGCCTCTTCGATGTGGTGGCCGGACAGGATGTTGACCGCGGATTGTTCATCAGCCATTTGCCCCCTCGCAGTTCCGTGCTCCTGTCCTATCCCATCTTGGCCACGAAGCGAGGCTGGATGCGCTGTGAAGGAATCAGGGCCGAGACGTTCTTTCCATTCGGCCTCTTTCTCAAGAAAGCGTTCTATGTCCAAGAATCGCCGTTACTCGTCGGTCCTCCAATCAAGCCGCTCACCGTGCGATTCGTGGACGAACTCGTGAGCGAAGGCTACGGGCAATCCCTGGCTCGACGTGGGCCCGGCACCCAACTCTACAACTTGCGCCCCTATCGACCTGGCGACGATTCGCGATTGATTCATTGGATGTCGACGGCGAGGACGGCCCAATTGATCGTGCGTGAAACCGAGGCGGATGATCAGTACCGCGTTACGGTGATCCTCTTCACCGTTGCTCCCGATCACGCAGATGGCTTGTTTGAACGCAGCGTCACATTCGTCGCCTCGCTTCTGTGGGAATTGACGGAGCGCGCGCATCCGGTTCGATTGATTGTCGGAACCGAAGACTCGGGACTCGAGTCCGGATCTTCGCATCTCTCCGCCATGCTCCGTCTGCTGGCTCTCTGCGAGCGCAGAAGGCCTGTCGTCGCAAACGACCTCGCGTATCCTCAATTACCCGGCAAGCACGAACAGGGTTATACGGTGGCAGTCGCGCCCTGGTCTGATGCCGCCATCCGCTCCACCATGGCGCAGGCCGATCGCATACTCGAGGGCAACCAACTCGCAGATCTGACCGATGCCTTTTGACCACGCCTTTGCACTGAGTTCCGTCCTGCTTGCCGCCACGGCTTTAGCAGGGCTTGTCCTCGCACAGAGTACGCCGCTATGGCTTGGGCTCCTGACCGCCCTCATCCTCGTGCTCGCGCTGCTACAGGCGATCGGCTATCCATTTGCGCAACGGATCATGGCCCGCGCAGCCGCTCGATCAACTCTCTGGAATGTCTTGCTGATCGGAGCCTTTCTCCTGTTTTGGCTCGATCTCTTGTTGATCTCGCGCGATCTGCTATCGGCGGGGATTCACTTTCTGCTCATACTCCTCGGCGTCAAATTGTGCACACTCCAGCAGCGTCGAGACTTCCGCCACCTCTATGCCATTAGCCTGATGGCGATTCTTGCTTCAGCGGCACTCACGACCGATGTGTGGTTTGTCCCGGTGTTCGTCCTGTACCTGCTTGCCGCCATCTGGACCCTCTTGCTGTATCACCTCACGAAGGACCGAGGGGAACGAGGGGTCGTGCCCTTTCCCCTGGGAACAACCACCGCTCATACGGCATTACCGAGCCGAATCACCGGGCGCTTCTTCTGGTTGACGAACGGGATCGCGCTGGCCACGTTCGCCATCACCCTGGTCATCTTCTTTGGCATCCCGCGCATTGGCGTCGGAATGTTCCAGAAAACGCGCGGAGAGACCCTGCGGACGACGGGGTTTTCCGAACGTGTAGACCTCGGCACTATCGGAGCCGTCAAACAAGATCCGCAGGTGGTGATGCGGGTAGAGTTACCCGACCAGCCAGCAGTCGGGAAAGACCGTCTCTATCTCAGAGGTGTGGCGTACGATCGTTACAACGGCCGATCCTGGAACAATAGCGCCACCCATCGGCGCACATTGACCGCCACGAGTGAAGGCACGTTCCTCGTGCGCACGAATGACCCACGCACTGCGTCGTCGCGATCGGAGCCCGTACGCCAGGATTTCTTGCTCGAGGCGCTCGACACCTCGGTGTTATTCGCCGTTCCATTTGCCGAGCAGCTGAGCGGTGAATTCCTAGGCGTGCAAGCCGACGCCATGGGTGCGCTGCATCTTGCGTTTCCGATCTCCTCACGCATCCGCTATTCCGTCACGTCTCAGGCGCGGTCTGTCTCCCTGGAAGAACAAGCCGCCTCGGCGCTCGACTATCCTGAATCGGTTCGACTTCGCTATCTCCAGCTGCCCGAACGGTCGGAAAAGGTCTCCGACCTGGCTTGGCGTATTGCAAGACAAGCTGCAACCCCATACGGACAGGCCGTCGCGATTCAACGACACCTCTTGGAGAACTATCGCTATAGCCTCGATGCCGAAACTGCGACGGTCAGCCATCCGCTCGAAGAATTTCTCTTCACGCGCAAAACCGGCTATTGTGAACACTACGCAACGGCGATGGTGAACATGCTCCGAACCGTGGGAATCCCCGCGCGGCTGGTGACCGGGTTCCTCGCCACGGAATGGAATGAGTACGGAAGCTATTTCACCGTCCGGCAACGAGATGCACATGCCTGGGTTGAAGTCTATTTTCCCCGGTCCGGGTGGGTGACGATGGATCCCACCCCAGCCGTTGGAACCTCGATGGCGCCGTCGCGGTGGGATGCGTTACAGCAATTGGGGGAATCGTTTCGGCTGCAGTGGGATCGCCTCTTCGTGCGTTACAGCGTGCGGGATCAGATGGCGGTCGTTCAAGGCGTGCGAGAAGGCAGTGACGCGCTGCGCGATTGGGCGATTGCATGGGTGTCGGAGCTGACGACTCCCCTGATCATGGCCGTCGGTCGTCTGGTCGAGATGACTCGGGCGATCAAACCAGGATTCATGGAACTGTCCTTCGGACTGGTCGCGATCGCTCTCATCCTCTTGCTGATTCGCGCGCGACATCGTCTCGGACTCTGGGCGACTACGCACCTGCCCATCTCGCGGCGACAACTCGTGATCGTGCACTTGTATGCGCGGATGGTTCAGACCGTCTCCAAGCACGGCGTGACGAAATCACCGGCCACGACCCCACATGAGTTTGTGAAACAGGTGGAGCACGAATGGACGATCGCCACCCCACTCGTCGCCGGCATTACCGTTCTCTACTGCCGAGGTCGATTCAGTAAAACCCCGCTCACGGCAGATGACCTTACACAGGCCTCCGAACAGGTCGGCCGATTACAAAGTCTGAGCAGCCATACCTTGTAGCAACCGTCAATACAAACCCTCAACGACTGCACTCCTGACCTGGCTCGCTCTGCAGCACCATGGACGGCTCCACAATCCCTTTGGTCAGCACCACCGCCACGCGCTTGCCGATCAGATTGTTTCGCGTCCTGCACCGCAAAATGATAGTAAGTAGGCACTCGCACGCACCAGTTGACACTGGCAAAAATCATGGAGTGTTATACGCACAAGGATATCTGGAGCGGGAAAAGGGATTTGAACCCTCGACCCTCGCCTTGGCAAGGCGATGCTCTACCACTGAGCTATTCCCGCTCGAGAAGATGGTCGGAAGAGGGGTGGATTCTACTGAGCGTACGGCAGACTGTCAAGCAAACGCGATCGACCGAATCCAGCCAGTATCTCCGTTACAGCGATCCGTCTTCGCTACCGAACGGTAACGCAAGAAAAATGTCCTCAACTATTTGATTTATCTTAATAGTTTTCACAAATCCCCACCTTGATACGAATCGGTGATACAGCGAGTACCCACAAACTCGAAAATCACCCCACGATCGCATCCCAATATATACCAATATTCATGAACTTAATCAGCAACTTGCGGTTATCTAGTTCAACGTGTCTCGTTCAAGGAAAATGGTTCGTATATTGCGAACATAGAAGGTCCATCATGCCCAAAAAATACGAGAAAACGCCCGCTACAGTCACGGATCATCGGCTGATGACGGGATCGGCTTTCCCGATTTTCTGGCAGCTCTTCAGGAAAGGGGGGTGGTCTGAATTTCCGTTGTGCGTCGGTGTAGAAAGCGGGGCTCGTCGAGCCCTCAACTTAGGAGGTGTTACCAATGTTTTTTTCACGTAGACAGTTTTTGAAGGTCTCCGTGGGCACGGTCGCCGCTGTGGCGGTGGCCGATAAAGTCCTAGCGTTGACCGCATTGCAGCCGGTCATCGAGGTCGGGAACCCACTGGGTGAATATCCGGATCGGTCGTGGGAACGGGTCTATCACGACCAGTACCGGTACGATTCGTCCTTTACCTGGTGTTGTTCGCCGAACGACACGCATGGTTGCCGGATCAGAGCCTTTGTCCGAAACGGCGTCGTCATGCGGGTCGAACAAAACTACGATCACCAGACATACGAAGACATTTATGGCAACCGCGGGACCTTTGCGCATAACCCGCGCATGTGCTTGAAAGGCTATACCTTCCATCGCCGCGTGTACGGCCCCTATCGCTTGAAGGGACCGTTGATGCGGAAAGGGTGGAAGGAGTGGATGGACGCGGGATCGCCGGAACTGACACCGGATGTCAAACGGAAATACAAGTTCGACAGCCGGTTCTTGGACGACATGATGCGGGTGTCTTGGGACACGGCGGCGACCTACGCAGCGAAAGGCTGCATCATCATCGGGACCCGGTACAGCGGCGAAGCCGGCGCACGGCGACTTCGTGAACAGGGGTATGCACCGGAAATGATCGAGATGATGAAGGGCGCCGGAGTACGGTGTTTCAAGCATCGCGCCGGAATGCCGGTCCTTGGCATCATCGGCAAGATGATGAATACCCGATTCAACGGCGGTGTGCTGCCGCTCCTGGATTCCTGGATTCGCAAGGTGGACGCGGACAGGGCGCAGGGGGGCAAATACTATTCTAACTATACCTGGCACGGTGACCAGGACCCGTCACATCCCTGGTGGAACGGCACGCAGAACTGTGACGTCGACCTCTCCGACATGCGCTTCTCCAAGCTGAACACCAGCTGGGGGAAGAACTTCGTCGAGAACAAGATGCCGGAAGCCCACTGGAAGCTCGAATCGATCGAGCGAGGCGGTCGGATCGTCGTGATCACTCCGGAGTACAATCCAACGGCCTATCGCGCCGACTACTGGATTCCTGTTCGCCCGGAGACCGACGGAGCGCTATTCCTCGGCGCCTGCAAGATCATCCTTGACGAAAACTTGCAGGATATCGATTACATCAAGCAGTTCACCGACATGCCGCTCCTGGTTCGCACGGATACGCTGCAATACCTGGATCCGCGCGATGTCATTGCCGATTTCAAGTTTCCGGATTTCTCGAAGAGCTATTCGGGCCGGATTCAGGCTTTGAAGGGTGAGCAGATCGAGCGGCTCGGCGGGTTTATGATCTGGGATCAGACGAAAAAACAGGCCAGGTTCCTCCATCGGGAAGAGGTCGGGTACCACTTCCAGCAGGCAGGGATCGATCCTGCGTTGACGGGAACGTACCGCGTCAAGCTGCTGAACGGCCGTGAAGTCGACGTTTCGCCGATTTACCAGATGTACTTGGTGCATCTCCAGGACTATGACCTGGATACGACGGCTCAGATTACCAGAGCACCGAAAGACTTGATCGTCCGGTGGGGCAGGGATTCAGGCACGGTCAAGCCGGCCGCCATGCACAACGGCGAAGGAGTCTGTCACTATTTTCACATGACGGAAATGGGTCGGGCAGCCGCACTCGTCATGACCTTGACAGGGAATATCGGGAAGTTCGGCACCGGGTGTCATACCTGGTCCGGCAACTACAAAGCCGGTATTTGGAACGCGACCCCTTGGTCAGGGGCCGGCCTGGCCGTGCATACGGGCGAGGATCCGTTCAATCAGACCCTCGATGCCAACGCGCACGGGAAGGAAATTAAGACCAAGTCCTACTACTACGGCGAGGAAGTCGGTTACTGGAACCATGGCGACACAGCCTTGATCGTCAATACGCCGAAGTACGGACGGAAGGTATTCACGGGCAAGACCCACATGCCGAGCCCCAGCAAGGTACGGTGGGTGACGAACGTGAACATTCTCAACAACGCCAAGCACCATTATGACATGGTGCGTAACGTCGATCCGAACATCGAGATGATCGTCACGCAAGACATCGAGATGACCTCGGACGTCAATCACGCCGATATCGCGTTTGCGTGCAACAGCTGGATGGAGTTCACCTATCCGGAAATGACCGCCACGGTCTCCAATCCGTGGGTTCAGATCTGGAAAGGGGGCATCAGGCCGTTGTACGACACCCGCAACGACGCCGACACGTTCGCCGCAGTCGCGGTGAAACTGACAGAGATGACTGGCGATGTCCGTATGCGTCAAGTATTCCACTTTGTGTTTCAGAACCGGGTGGATGTCTATGCGCAACGTGTCCTCGATGCCAGCTCCACCTGTTACGGCTACAGCGCGGACGTGATGCTGAAGTCGGAAAAGGGCTGGATGGTGATGGGTCGAACCTATCCGCGCCACCCGCTCTGGGAAGAAACGAACGAGTCCAAGCCGCAATGGACGCGGTCTGGCCGTATCGAAACGTACCGGGTCGAACCGGAAGCGATCGAATACGGGGAGAATTTCGTCGTGCACCGGGAAGGACCGGAAGCGACGCCATATCTGCCGAACGCCATCTTCACGAGCAACCCGTACGTCCGTCCGGACGACTACGGGATCCCGATCACGGCACAGCACCATGACGACAAGCACATCCGCAACATCAAGCTGCCGTGGGCGGAAATCAAGCGGCATGCGAACCCGTTGTGGGAGAAGGGGTACCAGTTCTACTGCGTCACTCCGAAGACCCGGCATCGGGTGCACAGCCAGTGGTCGGTGAACGACTGGGTGCAGATTTATGAGTCCAACTTCGGCGATCCGTACCGCATGGACAAACGGACACCGGGCGTCGGCGAGCACCAGTTGCACATTAACCCGCAGGCGGCGAAAGACCGCGGCATCAACGACGGCGACTACGTCTATGTGGACGGCAACCCGGTGGACCGGCCCTATCGCGGCTGGAAACCGTCGGATCCGTTCTACAAGGTCGCGCGTCTGATGCTCCGCTGTAAATACAACCCGGCGTTTCCCTACCACGTCACGATGGCGAAACATGCCCCGTACGTGTCGACGGCGAAGTCGGTGAAAGGCCACGAGACGCGGCCCGACGGACGCGCCATCGCGGTGGACACCGGTTATCAATCCAACTTCCGGTACGGGGCCCAACAGTCCTTTACCCGGTCGTGGTTGATGCCGATGCACCAAACCGACTCACTCCCTGGCAAGCACGCGATTGCCTGGAAGTTCAAGTGGGGGTATGCGATCGACCACCACGCGGTCAATACGACTCCGAAGGAATGCTTGATCCGCATCACCAAGGCGGAAGACGGCGGCATCGGAGCGCGTGGTCCATGGGAACCTGTCCGGACAGGCTTCACGCCGGGCCAGGAGAACGAGTTCATGATCAAGTGGCTCAAAGGCGAACACATCAAGATCAAGGTGTAGGGCCAGAATCACTTGCAGCTTGGGATTATGTGGCAACCAATGAGAACAACTAACCAACTGATCATGACAAGAAGGAGGATTCACAATGCCAGAAGTTTATAACTGGCAACTGGGACGGAAGATGCTGTATCCCTACGAGGAACGGCATCCGAAGTGGCAGTTTGCCTTTGTGTTCAACATCAATCGGTGCTTGGCTTGTCAGACCTGTTCCATGGCCGACAAGTCCACCTGGCTCTTCTCGAAGGGTCAGGAATACATGTGGTGGAATAACGTGGAAACAAAGCCGTACGGCGGCTATCCACAGTTCTACGACGTGAAGATCACCCAGCTCATCGAGCAGGTGAACCCGGGTGGCCAGGTGTGGAACGTCCGTGTCGGACGCAAGCACCATGCGCCGT
>JBKJWE010000363.1:0-3345 GCA_046717045.1 Nitrospiraceae bacterium
GCTCAGTGGTAGAGTCCTTGCTTCCCAAGCAAGTTGTCAGGGGTTCAAATCCCCTCGCCCGCTCCATACCACACTTCGTGTGAGCCGGCGGCTCTCTAGATGTTTATCGTAACTGTTGCCGCCGGAAAGAACCTTACGTGTTGGTCTACCGCTTCTTGAAATGGACTTGTGAGCCCAGGGCTTCCAAGTCCTTTTTTGTATTACGATTAGGCCAGAACGATCCTGCAAGGCAAAGAAAGATCTGGCGCCATACCCACAAAGTCTGCGCGAAATCGAGGTCAAGCACCAGCCTAGCCAGTGACGGTGTTTGGCCAGAAAGGAATTCTGTGACTCGGCGAGAATTTTGCGTTGTTCTTGTCTTGGTATTTCTGGGAAGTGTCGTAGGTGGCGCGCTGGGAGAGCGTCTGTTTTCACCGAGGTCGGTGCAGGCGCAAAAAGTGAATGGGGTGAATGCAGAAGAATTTCTCTTGCTCGATCAGAGCGGCAAAGCGCGGGCAGGATTGGGGTTGGACGCAAATGGAGAGGTGGGGTTCGTCCTGACGAGTAAGGACGGCAGTCGAACCCTCACGCTCTCGCCTGATAATCCCAAAGCGATCAAGCTCGCCGAGCGTGGCGGCCGAATACTTTGGGCTGTACCATAATGAGAGTTCTGGGGAAAACCAGAAGGGGCGTTAGCCCGCTTTCTTGACCAACCCGGAACGCAAACAGCGAGTACAGACGCGAATCCGCTTGTGTGTGCCCTCAACGACGGCCCGCACGGTTTGCAGATTCGGATTGAAGGTCCGCTTTGTCTTGTTATTGGCGTGACTGACGTTGTTGCCCGTTTGATGGCGTTTCCCGCACATGTCGCATGCAAAGGCCACGGCTATACTCCTTCTCGGAAAATGGCTCAGTCTGAAAGACGGGTGGATGCTACCACAGGGCTACAGGTCATGACAAGCACATCCCCTAGCATGGAAGCGTAATCGGTCATGCTGGATGGGACGAGTCTCTTGGGTTTTGTCGCAGGGGCGCTCACCACGATGTCGTTCTGGCCGCAGCTCTGGAAAACGTGGAGAACGAAGTCCGCTGGTGACGTATCGCTGGGCATGCTGTTGACCTTCTCAGTTGGGGTCTTGCTCTGGCTCCTTTATGGGCTGTTGCTGGGGGCTTGGCCGATCATCGTAACGAATATGATTACCGTGCTGCTCACTGTGACGATTCTGATCTTGAAATTCCGCTACGATCGGTGAGGGATTCGAGCATTATCGGCTGCGTGTTGCCACTGCGACGCTGACAACCGCTGGCACACTGATATCGAAACTGCTGTCTCCTCCATCGTCAAATCGATCTTTCCCCACGCTGTAGATCTTGTGCTGAGTTGGACTCCAAAGCATCGGGAGCCCGGTAAACGGGTCATAGTAGGCGGAGCCGACCTCCGCCAGGCGTGTGGGTATGGCAGCGTGCGCGCTGGGTCGGCGCAAGACCAGTTGGAGGGAGGCCAGCCGCAGCCGTGCATCCGTTTCCACCAGCTGACGTCTGAAGGACTCCCAGTCCGGCTCGAACGGGATGGGGTTGAAAAATTTGTCCAGCGGACCCCGGTTTGTGAGGTGAGCCATCTCATGCGACTTGGGTAAGGCACTCTGTCCAGCTAAAGGGGCTCGGATCAATGCATCATAGTACAAGGCGTAAGTATCCCAGTTCTGTTCGCTACGGAGCGGGATACCCACGAATGAGCGGCCAGCCGGACGTTCGATTCGGTCGAAGGCATGTTCCGGAAGATGGGCCGCCCGTATGAACCAGTGACGCTCCGTATCGGGTTCAACGGGATGCAGCAGGCTACTCACGGTCGACGTCCTGACCCCCTGTATGTCCAGCGTGAACTGATGTTGCATGGGCCAGCGCAATGCATATTCATCGGCAATCAGAGGCGAGACGACGTGCGGGAGCATCGTGGTGAGCGTTTTGTCCACGGTCTGTTGTGAGAGGAGCAAGGATACAAGAGACAGGTCGTCGGCGATGGCGATTTGTGCCGCCACTTTCGTCGAAATTGTGACTGCGTTGCGGAGAACCAGGCGCCAGGTAATGAGATCTTTCTGCAATCGTTCCACTCCGATCGAGGTGTGGCGAGAGAATCCATCCGCGAGATAAAGGCGGTGCGCCAAGAGAATTTCGTCATAGCGCGCGATCCCGGTTCGGCCGAACCCCCAGTCCTCGAACTTCATTGTCAGCCAATGCTCGTATCGAGTCAGAAAGGTTTGGTTGTGAGCTGACGCGATGCGTGTACGTACCTCTTCCGTGCGGAACGCTTTGAGCGAGTTGACTGCGTGCCAGGCTGGAAACATCTGGTCCGGCGAGAGCACGAGACGGAGGTCCGATCGTCCCGGCTTGTCGTAGTTGAAACCGACGTCGCCTGATGAGATTTGATTTTCCAGCCAGATCTCATGCCCGACCTTCGCGGGATCGAGCGTGCCCGCGGCAGCGAAGCCGAGGAGGAACAGATAGCCGTTCTGGTTCGGATCAACGAGAAAGCGCGGTGGGGCTTCGACGAGGCGCGTCAGGGTTTCGCTCTGCTGGCGTCCGTTCGAAGACCAGATGAGCCCGGTGATCTGAAATATGGCGAACACAACGAGGAGGCCGATGATCAGTTGTTTCATACGCCAATACGTAAAGGTACGTCCATAATGGTGTTCCGGCTTTTCGAGGGGGTATAGCCGTCTAACCTCCAGAAGGAAGGAGCAAGCCACGTGCCGAGAGGGAGGCCCGAAAGCCTTCAATTTTCAAGGTTCATGTTGAATATATATTGCCTGAAGTGCACAGGATCATCGGGAAGGGCTCAATAATGAACTTGACAAATTTCGGCCTCGTCTCCTAGAGTGCCCGTCACATTGTGATTCCTGGGTAAGGGAAGAGGGTGCAAATCCCTCGCGGTCCCGCCGCTGTAAATGGGGACGAAACCCGTAGAAGCCACTGTCGTTGAGACGATACACGTTGTGCGTTACGCGTTAAACGTGGGAAGAAATTCTTCACGAGTAACGAATACCGCTTCACGATTCACGTCTACAGATGGGAAGGCGCGGGGAGTAGGGTGAACCATGAGCCAGAAGACCTGCCAGGAGAGTTGACGACGTTCCCTCGTGGCCTGGGGAATTGGCGAGGATGAGTTGCGGGTGCAATCCTCAGGGCCTGTTCAGGCCTTGGGGATTTTTTATTTTCAGCACGTTGAAAACGGTTTTCAGCTTCGTTCTCGCTTCGCTCAACGCCTGCGACGTACTGAAACGAGTACGCCTCGGCGGTTCGCTCGCTGCGGCCTTGCTGAGAAGCCGTTTTGAACGTGCTGGATGGCGAGATTGCGCGTTTGGGTTT
>JBKJWE010000364.1:0-3897 GCA_046717045.1 Nitrospiraceae bacterium
GGCCGAGGCAGTGGCCCGGCACGTGGGCATCAACGAAGTCATGGCCGGGGTGTTACCGGATCAAAAGGGCGGGATCTTTGCTCGATTAAATTCCGATGGTCGTGTGGTGGGAATGGCCGGCGATGGAATCAATGATGCACCGGCTCTCGCCCAGGCTGATGTAGGGATTGCCATGGGTACCGGAACAGACATCGCGATTGAGAGTGCAGGCATGACTTTGGTAAAGGGAGATCTGCGGGCGCTTGTGCGGGCGAGGCGATTGAGCCGTGCCACGATGAGCAATATCAGACAAAACCTTTTCTTCGCCTTTCTCTACAACGTGATCGGCGTGCCGATTGCCGCTGGTGTGCTCTATCCTGCCTGGGGGCTGCTGTTGAATCCCATGATCGCCAGCGCTGCCATGACCTTCAGCTCGGTGTCGGTCATCTCGAACGCCCTCCGCCTGCGCCGGATAGAATTATGAGTACGTGCCTATCCGACGCATGCTAGGGTACGGTGTGTCTGGAGAGTCGGTGGTACGTGGGATCTTGCGAAAGGATGACGAAGTCGTGCGAATGAGGCCGGTTGTGCTGATTGTTTCTGTGCTGTGCGTTTATACCTTGCCGCTATCCCTGCCGGCCCTTGCTGGGACACGCCTGCTTCCTATCGCTGGGAGCGGTGAGATCCAAACGCAAGTGAAGGCGACCGCCGCCAAGGTCATTCCCGCCGTCGTCAGTATTGCCTCGACCGTGATGGTGCGCGATCAAGCGATGAGCGACGAAGCCCTGCCGTTTGGGCTATTCAAGGATCCTCCGGCCCGGCGCCAGTATGGCCAAGGGTCCGGCGTCATCGTCTCGGCGGATGGCTATATCATTACCAACAACCACGTCGTCGCGGATGCAGTCGACGTGGAAGTGATTCTGGCCGATCGTCGCCAGTACAAGGGCCGGGTCGTCGCGACCGATCCGAAAACAGACGTGGCCGTCGTGAAGATTCACGCGAACAATCTTCCCACCGTGGCGTGGGGAGATTCCAGCAACCTCGCTGTCGGCGAATTCGTCCTCGCGATCGGCAATCCGCTTGGATTGAGTCGGAGCGTCACTTTCGGTATCGTCAGCGCCGTTGGTCGGGCCGATGTCGGCGTCGCGGATTTCGAAGATTTCATCCAGACGGATGCGCCGATCAACCCTGGAAATTCGGGCGGCGCGCTCGTCACCATCAACGGTGAGCTCGTCGGAATCAATACCGCGATCGCGAGTCCGACCGGCGGCAGCGTCGGCGTCGGGTTTGCCATTCCCAGCAATATGGTTCGGGCGGCGATGCAGAGTCTGATCAAGACCGGCCGTGTCGTACGGGGATTTCTCGGCGCCTCGACGCAGGACGTGACCCCGCTACTCGGGAAGATCTTCCGGTTGCCTGACGTCAAGGGGGCGATCGTCACCGATCTGCAAGCCAAAGGCTCCGCCGAGAAAGCCGGGCTCAAGCGGGGCGATGTGGTGGTGCGCTTCGATGGGCGCGACGTGATGGACAGCGGCCAGCTCCGCAACCTCGTGGCGGCGGCGGCGATCAGCAGCAAACATCGTCTTGACGTCGTCCGTGACGGCAAGATCGTGCAAGTGGACCTGATGGTCCAAGAGGCGCCGCGTGAGCGGGCCAAGCGGACTCAAGCGGCATCTGCTTCGGCTGCGACCGCGCACCCCCTCTCCGGGGTGGTCTTCGATGACGTCACGCCGCCCCTGGCGAAACAAATGGATCTCCCCGTGACCAGCGGGGTCGTCGTGACCGATCTCGAAGAAGGCAGCCTCGCGGAATCCTCCGGGTTGCAACCGGGTGATGTTGTTCTTGAACTCAATCGCCAACCGATTCCCAACTTCAGCACGTTCCAACGGCTCGCCGATCCCATCAAGCCTTCCGATCTTGCCCTCCTACTCGTTAACCGGCAGGGGAATGTGATCTACATCCCCGTCCAGAGCGAATAAACCGACCGCGTCCGTTCATCGGATCCGACACCATTGACTCTCTCACTTCGTCGCGATATGGTGTGGCACGTTTGTCATACTCGTGCCACCTAAGGACATTTATGAAAAGGCTCATCCGGTTCGGTGTCTCGCTGGATCATCATTTGTTGGACGATTTCGATCGACACATCAAGCGGCGAAAATACACCAACAGATCGGAGGCGCTTCGAGATCTTATTCGCGACAATTTAGTGGGACAGGAATGGGATCAAGATAAAGATACTCTCGGGACGATCACGTTCGTCTACGACCACCATGTTCGAGACCTAACCAGAAAGCTCACGCACATTCAGCATGACTTTCAGGGGCACATCATGGCCGGCATGCACGTGCATCTCGATCATGACCACTGCCTCGAAGTGCTGGTCGTGAAAGGCAAGGGGTCTGAAATTCGGAAAGTGGCGGATGCGCTGGTGAGCGTGAAGGGCGTGAAGCATGGCAAGTTGACCATGACGACGACGGGCAAGGGGCTCAGCTGACCCCCGCATGACGTGGTCTCTTGCCGTTACGATTGTTCTGTGTTGTGCGCTACTCTTTCCCTCTTTCGCCGGCGCGCACGATCCGGATGCGCCTGAAATCGAGGTTGCGGAGGTCTCCGTTGTTGGAGACCGGCCGGTTGCGGCTTCGTCTCTGCAGTTTATTCCAGACAAAGAATATCTGTTACAGCCGCAAGGGCGGCCCGCCCAGGTGCTCCGCCTGATTCCTGGATTTATTGCCGTTGAACATTCCGGGGGAGCCGGCAAAGCCGATCAATACTTCCTCCGCGGCTTCGATGCGGATCACGGGACCGATGTCGCCTTCTTTGCCGACGGCATGCCGATCAACCTTCGCTCCCATGCCCACGGGCAGGGCTACACCGATCTCAACTTCATCATTCCGGAAACCATCGAAGGACTGGATGTGTACAAAGGCGCCTACCTCCCGGAGTTCGGCGATTTCGCCACGGCCGGGGCGGTGAATTTCAAGACGCGACAGGTGGTTCAAGAAGGGCTCGTTCAGGCCGCTGGCGGGCAATTCGATACCCAACGATACTTGCTTATGCTGTCCCCGACGAAGGACAAGATTCGCACGTTGTTCGCAGCGGAGGGCTACTACACGAACGGGCCGTTCCTCAACGATAACCGGTACTTTCGCGCCAATCTGTTTGTAAAGATGACCACCAATCTGTCCGCACGCGATGAACTCAGCCTCACGGGAACCTTTCACAAGGCGCAATGGAATGCCTCAGGCGAAATTCCGCTTCGGGCCGTCACGGACGGGACGATCGATCGCTTCGGCGCAATCGATCCGTCGGAAGGCGGGAAGACGACCCGAGCCACTGCCAGGCTTAACTATCACTATGACACGACCTCCGGCGGGCAGTTCTTCGCGAACGCCTATGGCCAGTACTATCGATTAGACCTCTTCACGAATTTTACGTTCTTCCTCAACGATCCGGTCAATGGCGACGGCATTCAACAATCCGATCGCCGGGCCGTGTATGGCGGCGATATCGGATACAAACAGAAGGGAGAGGTTCTGGGCCTGCCCACCATCGGGACGGTCGGTCTCCAGAGCCGCGTCGACGACATTCACGCCCGGCTTGGGACACATATGACTAGAACCTCGACGGGCACGACAACGGACAGCGACATTCTGGAAGCGTCGTATGCGCCCTTTCTTAAGGCGGAGACGCAGCCGACATCGTGGATGCGAGTGGCGAGCGGCCTGCGGGCCGAAACGTTTACGGTTGACGTGCGCAATCGCTGCGCGACTTGCGCGGAGCAGTCGGCAGGGCGAAAGACATCCAGCATTGTCCTCCCGAAGATAAACCTGATTCTGGGCCCCTGGGTGACCACGGAATTCTTCGCCAACTATGGCGAGGGCTATCACAGCAACGATGCCCGCTCTGCCATTGCGC
>JBKJWE010000365.1:0-2923 GCA_046717045.1 Nitrospiraceae bacterium
GCACGCCGGAGGGCGCACGCGACTATCTCGTGCCGAGCCGAGTCAATCCCGGGCAGTTCTTCGCCTTGCCGCAATCTCCCCAGCTGTTCAAGCAGGTGCTGATGGTCAGCGGCGTGGATCGGTACTATCAGATCGCCCGCTGTTTCCGCGACGAAGATTTACGGAACGATCGGCAGCCGGAATTTACGCAGATCGATGTGGAGATGTCGTTCGTCGACCGTGAACAGGTCATGAGCTTGATGGAGCGGATGATCGTGACGATCTTTCGCGAAGCGGGCGGGGTGCAGTTGCCAGCGCCGTTTCCGCGCATGACCTACGCCGAGGCGATGGGACGTTATGGATCCGATAAACCAGACCTTCGGTTCGACATGCCATTGCACGATGTCACAGCCTTCGCCGCAACCAGCGAGTTCAAGGTGTTTAGAGAAGCTGCCACGAAGGGCAAAATCGTGAAAGCGTTGATCGTAAAAGATGGCGGAACGATCGCGAGGAGTCGAATCGATGCGCTAGGAGAGACCGCGAGGAGTTTCGGGGCGAAGGGATTGGCCTGGCTTAAAATTGCCGCTGACGGCCAACTTGAATCCGTCATTGCCAAATTTCTGGATGCCAAGGCGTTCGTTGCCGCGTTACCTGAGGCGAAGCCGGGTGACCTCGTGCTGTTCGGCGCCGACAAGCCCGCGGTCGTGCATGATGTGTTGGGCCGCATCAGGCTGTTGCTCGGCGAAGAGTTGAATCTCATCGATAAAACCGGGTGGAAACCGCTGTGGGTCACCGAATTCCCCTTGCTCGACTATTCGCCGGAGGAGAAACGCTATATCTTCATGCACAACCCCTTTGCCGCACCGATGGATGAAGACCTGCCCTTCTTGGATTCTGAGCCGCTCAAGGCGCGCGCAAAAGCTTACGACATGGTGTTGAATGGGAGCGAGATCGGCGGTGGGAGTATCCGGAACCATCGAAGCGAGGTTCAGCTGAAGATTCTCGATCTCTTAGGCATCGGGAAAGACCAGGCCCATGCAAAGTTTGGGTTCTTGCTCGATGCGTTGGAATATGGCGCGCCTCCCCACGGCGGGATTGCGTTCGGGCTTGATCGATTGATCATGTTACTGGGCGGCGCCGAGTCGATTCGCGACGTCATCGCCTTCCCGAAAACCCAAAGGGCGCAATGTCCCCTCACCGATGCGCCGTCGGCAGTGAGCGCGGAGCAGTTGAAGGAATTGCGCATCAAGCTCGATTTGTTGGAGTAACCTTCAAGGAGCTGGAGGCCGATGGCCGGAAATACGTTCGGCAGGATCTTTACCGTCACCTCCTTCGGTGAAAGCCACGGCCCTGCTATTGGTTGTGTGGTCGATGGCTGTCCTCCCGGACTCACGCTGTCGATCGAAGACATCCAGAAAGAACTGGATCGTCGGAAGCCAGGGACCTCGCGCCACGTGACTCAGCGGCAAGAGTCCGATGCCGTCGAAATTCTATCCGGAGTCTTCGAAGGTAAAACCACCGGGACCCCCATTGCCTTGCTTATCCGGAACGAAGATGCGCGCAGCAAGGATTACGGCAGCCTAATCGACACGTTCCGGCCCGGCCACGCAGACTACACCTATTGGCAGAAGTACGGCATCCGCGACCATCGAGGGGGTGGGCGAGCGTCCGCGCGTGAAACGGCCGTGCGTGTAGCGGCGGCTGCAATCGCAAAGAAATGGTTGAACGAGAAGTATGGCGTGGTCATTCGGGGGTATCTTAGCCAACTCGGGCCGCATGAGGTCCCGTTCAAGAGCTGGGACGCTGTGGGTGGCAATCCATTCTTTTCGGCCAATATAGAGGTCGTGACAAAGCTTGAATCGTTTATGGATGAGCTGCGGAAAACCGGGGACTCGGTCGGCGCCAGGATCACGACGGTTGCGGAGCATGTGCCAGTGGGATGGGGTGGGCCTGTCTATGCTAAGCTGGATACCGATCTGGCCGGTGCGATGATGAGCATCAATGCCGTCAAGGCGGTTGAGATCGGGTCTGGATTTTCCTCAGTGACCCAAAGAGGTTCGGAGCATGGAGACGAACTGACGCCGGAGGGGTTCCTCTCCAACAACGCCGGCGGCATCCTCGGCGGCATCTCGACAGGACAGGACATCGTGGTCACGATCGGCATCAAGCCCACGTCGAGCATTCGTGTCTCCCGCCGCTCGATCGACAAGCAGGGCAAACAGGTGACCGTCGAAACGAATGGGCGTCACGATCCTTGCGTGGGGATTCGCGCCACGCCGATTGCCGAAGCGATGATGGCGCTCGTGCTGATGGATCATGCGTTACTCCAACGCGCGCAGAATGCTGACGTAAAGACTCCTACTCCGAAAATTTCCGCCTCTGCCAAGAAAACCTCTCGTTCTGCTAAGTCTTTCGGGCCTGCTAGAGTCAATCCCGATCCGGATGAAGCCTAGGCCATTTATCGAGATCGAACGGGCGACTGTCTATCGGGGCGACACCTGCGTCTTCAAAGACCTGTCGCTTTCCATTGACCAGGGGACACATGCCGCCATTCTCGGTCCAAACGGGGCGGGGAAATCGACCTTCCTAAAGTTGCTGGCCGGTGAAGTCCACCCGGTCCCTCTCGACGAGACCCAGATCAAAATATTCGGAGAAACGCAGTGGAATGTTTGGGATGTGCGTAAGCAACTAGGGCTGGTTTCACACGATCTCCAACACCAGTATATGGAGCAGGTGACGGGGCTCAAAGTCGTATTGTCAGGCTACTACGCGAGCATCGGGACCTATGGCCATCAAGATTTCACCTACGCTCAGATCGCCCAAGCCCACGCGGTGATGGAGGAACTTGGAATAGGATTTCTAACCGACAGGAGGTTTGCCGATATGTCGACCGGGGAGCAGCGGCGCTGCTTACTCGGCCGCGCGTTGGTGCACGATCCAATCG
>JBKJWE010000366.1:0-2578 GCA_046717045.1 Nitrospiraceae bacterium
TGTGCGGGGCTTGTCACTCATGGCTTCTAGTATACACCAAAGAGGTGTGGCAACGGGGCTTATTCAAAGGCTTCCAGCGAGGACTGTTCGGGGAATGTCTTCTGGCAGCCCAGGCAGGTGACGAAATAGATGGCTTCGCGGACGGACATGGTAATCCGGAAATCGAGACTCACCCCTTTGTGTTTGCAGGCTTGGCACGAGATCTCCTTGAGCCGGTAGGGGACGTCCGGCTGCGTGCGCAGATAGAACTCCATGTCGGTATAAATAGGGAAGCTGTAATAGCAGCCCCTGCAGACGCCGCGCCATTCCCCGTCGGCTTGCATGAATCGCTGATCGATGCCGAAGGCGTTTTTCTTACAGATGGCGCACTTGACGGTGCTGAGCCTCGTTTCAACTTCCTGAACTGTGGGGCGGGCCATACACAACGCTCCTGGTGGGTGAGTCACGGGTAGTATAGCGACCCCGTTCTCCGGACTGCAACCGGCGGCTCATCGGGATTCTCCTTGACCCTGACGCGACGCTGACTATACTGGGCCGACGATGCACAAGATCACGGACAAGCTGTTCGTCGGCAACATCAATGATGCCAGGCAGCCGCCTGCGCCGGTCAGCGCGCTGCTGTTGGTCGCTGAAGAATTCATGGTCGATGCTCCGGCTTGGCTGACGTACGGGCGAATTCCGTTCAAGGAGTACGGCGAAGCCGACTCGGCGATATTGGCCCGTGCGGTTCAGTGGGTCGAACGCCATGTGGCAGACCATCGCGTTATGGTCTGTTGCCGAGCGGGGATGGGCCGGTCGGTGTCCGTGGTCATGGCTTATCTCTGTTGTGTCGAAGGGATGGCCTATGCCGACGTGCTGAATCTGGTGATGGCGCGCCGTCCTGGAGCCGTGCCCCTGCCGAAACTGGAAGACGCGATTCGCGAAGTCCAATGCCTTCGTAACTCGGGGGAACGGAACCGAGAAGATCCGCCGGCCCAACCGGCTTCCACCAGCCGGTGACCTCTCGACCTTCTGGCCCGTCCTCCACCGCGCGCATTGCCTTTCCGGCGCTCTCCGTGGCTTAATCCCTCAATGAGAATCCGAAGATCGAACGGACATCATGCCTGAATTGCCTGAAGCGGAAGTCGTCGCCCAACAGCTCCGTGCGCGCCTCCTTGGCGCGGAGCTGACGGATTCGTGGGTGGGACGGATGGATATCATCCGCGAAGGAGCACACACATTACCCTGGTATCGAAGCGCCGTACTCACGACGATCGAACGATATGGAAAGAGCGTCGCGCTGGGCTTTTCCAAGATGGGTGACATTCGCTATGTCGTCGCGGAACTCGGCATGACCGGGCTGCTGCTGTTCCGCTCGGCCCAGGCCAAACATCCGCAGCACGTGCACGTCAGACTTTCGTTCAACGGAGGTCAGGAGCCGGAGGTACGGTATTGGAATCCTCGCAGATTTGGCCGGCTTTCGCTGCTGGATCGGGCCGGACTTGATCGATATGTCACTCGCCGGTTCGGTTGCAATCCATTGACCGTCTCCCAAGAGACCTTTACCCAGGTCGTTCAAGGTCGTCGGGGGCGGCTGAAGCCTTTGCTGATGCATCAGCAAAGTATCGCGGGGATTGGCAACATCTACGCGAATGAAATTCTGTTTCGGGTCGGCCTGCACCCGAACCGGATCGCCTCCAAACTGAAAGAACAGACGATTCATCAGCTCTATGACACCATGCAGTCAGTGCTATGCGCCGCCGTGGCAGCCGGAGGGTCCAGTGTGCGAGACTTTTTTGCTCCCGATGGGAGTGAGGGGCAATACAAGCGGCAGCATCAGGTCTACGGGAAACATGGGCAGCCTTGTCCCAATCATTGTGGAGGGGTGATCCGCCGTCTTCAAGGCGAACGGAGCTCCTTTTTCTGTCCGATCTGCCAGCGATCGAGACCAGCTCGGTCATCTCACTGACACAGCATTTCGACGCCAGCCAAATAGACTCATATTTTCAATTATTTAGGCATCTTACCGACTTATGGGTCGGTGGGTAGGCCTTTTGAGCCTGAGAAGTTAGTTCCTCTGATGTATTGAGTCATCCCGACGATTTCGCTACAATCCGGCTCCCTTTGCATGGGTCTTCACACTCTTAAGGAGCGACGTCATGGCCAAGGTGCTGGAAGGTCCCGGGATGGGACTGATGAAGAAGTGGGGAATCAACGTCCCTCATTATGTGGTCATTACCTCTGTCGATGAACTCACCAAGCTCGGTCAAGCCAATGATTGGCTGAAGAAATCCAAGCTCGTCGCCAAGGCACATGAAGCCCTCGGGTCCCGCTTCAAGCTCGGGCTCGTCAAAGTCGATCTGGACTTCAAGGCCGCCGAAGCTGCCACGAAGGAAATGATCGGTCGGCAAGTCGGCAGCATCACGGTGACGCAGGTCATCGTGTCCGAAATGATTCCCCACAAAGAAGAATATTACTGCGCGGTGAAATCCACCCGCGAGGGCAGCGAAGTCCTGGTGGCAAATTGCGGCGGGATTGAAGTCGAATCGAATTGGGAGCGCGTGAAGCGACTCACACTCGATGTCGGCCAGAGTCCCAC
>JBKJWE010000367.1:0-3173 GCA_046717045.1 Nitrospiraceae bacterium
GCTATCAACCCTATTCATTTTTGGCATGCTGTCGGTCACCCCGGTAGACCTACCGAGGCTCGATCAGCCGCCTGTGCCAAGTCCGAACCCTGGTCCTACGGTACCGAGCCCACACCCACCCGATCCGGATCCGTCCAAACAACCTCCCAAGCCGCGCCCAAGCCCCTCGCCTCTTCCTGCGCCACCCCAAGATGATTATGCGTGAGGCGTGGGACGGAAGCGTGTACCTGATTCTGACTATCTCACTGGTCTGTAGCCTAGTCACGAGAGCAGAATTAGCTCACGCGGATAACCGATCCGGCAGCGATTTTCACGAAGTGACGGGGACACTCGAAGCTCTTGATTTGACGAACATGAAGGGATTGGTCAAAACCGACTTAGGGAAGCCAGTATTTTTTCAGGTCATCAGGCCGGAACTGTTTACGGGCTTGTCGATCGGACAGCGGATTACCGTTCGACTTGATGCTCAAGGAGCGGCTATGAAGGTCATTGTGATCCCCATCCCTGAACTCACGTAGCCTCTTTCCGCAACACCGTCCATGCGTATCAGCCATCCACCGGTAAAGCACTAGGGCGATGCTGTCATGGTGTCGAACCGCGTGCCTGTAGCTTCATCCGATGAAGCCTGATTGGTTCCGTTCGGCGGGCATCCTGTCAGCGCCTGGGACCAGCGGTGAGGATCTCATTCGGTTTCTTCACAGGCGGACAAGAAAAGAGCTGCCGAGAGGTCGGCCGTTGTGGTTTCTCCGTCCGTGGCAGTCGGACCGGCCGTCCGCTTCGTGCTGAGCGGTATGCAGCCTGGATGATCCGCACATCGAGCAACCCTTCCATTCCATTCGGCTCGGGTTGCTTGTCCTCCAGGATGCAGTCAGAAAAATACATCAACTGGGGAGCGAACTGATCTCGTGCGGGAAAGGTCTTGGTCGATGTGTTGCCGTTGACCGTTTTCCGGCGCACCATGGGCATAGCATAGTCGTAGCCCCATTCCATCCGAAGCTCCCCTGTGGTTCCCACAACCTGATAGGCCGACACGTCCGTCGCGCCGAAGCTGCACGTAAACATAGCCAAACGGTCTTCCGGGAAACGAAGCATGACAGAAGCCATTTCCTCGACTTCGCGAAAACGCTTGGTGCGATTGGTGGCCGCGAATGCGCTCACTTCAATCGGTTCATCCTTGAACAAATACCTAGCCGCATTGATGCAGTAAATCCCGATATCCCACAGCGTGCCGCCGCCAAGTTTCTTCTTTACTCGAATATTGCCCGCTGCGACTTGCATGGTGAAGACAGATTGAAAGATTCGGGGCTCGCCGATTGCCCCCGACGACACCTCCTCGATGGCTTGGAGGGTGGCGGGATCGAAATGGAGCCGGTAGGCCGTCATGAGTTTCACCCGATGGCGCGCAGTGGCTGCGATCATCGCTCGGCATTCTTGTTCCGATAATGCCAATGGTTTTTCGCAGAGCACGTGCCTTCCGGCTTTGGCGGCTCGCACGGTGAAATCGCAGTGCAAGTGATTCGGGAGCGCGATATACACGACGTCGATGTGTCCGGCTTCAAGGCATTGTTCGAATTGCCGATAGGAATAGGTGTACGGAACACCGTATTTCTCACTGAGCGCTCTCAGCTTCTTCGCGTCTCCGGATACCAAGGCGACCAACTGCGAGTTCCGTTTTGCATGGGCGAACGCCGGTAAGACGGCGGCCTGAACAATGTGGCCCAGACCGACCACCGCATAGCGAATCTTTTCTTCCAGAGGCTTTCGGCCCTCGACGACATGCAGCATCGCTCAGTCCTCCTCTATGCGAAAGGGAATCTCATCTTATCTCAACTATCATCTGCCAGGCGTCGCGCCAGCGCTACTGGATAATTCCCCAGGTTCAGAAGAGAGCTGTCACCGAAGCAGTGGAGGCACGAAGGCCGTTCCCCGATCCCGCACCCCCAATTCGAACACGTCTGTTATGACGGTTGTTGCGGCAACTGCGGAATCGGGGGAATCGGCGGATTCACCGGTTGTGGAGTGGGCGCAGGCGGATAGGGCGGCTGAGGTTGGGGAACGGGACCGGGATCGATCGGGTCAGGATCCGGTAGTGGACCCGGGCTCACGGGATCGCGAGTCATGAACGCTCCTGACCCGATCATATGCATCATGAGGTGCCCGCTTTAGCGGTTCGCGCGAATAATGTTGGAGCGCCGAATTCCATGCGGAGTTCCACGGCTTTCCAGCTCACATTTGAGAAGAATGCCGAAATATACTCCGCCCGCTCCGACGGTTTGTAATCGAGCAAATAGGCGTGTTCCCACACGTCCATGACCAGGAGGGGTGTAAAGCCGGCGAGATTGCCATGCTCGTGCAGGGTGATCCAATGGTTTGAGAGATGCCCGCTGGCCGGCTCAAGGTAGCAAACGGCCCATCCGACTCCGCGCATCTTTCCCACGCTGCAAAAATCCGCCTTCCACCGGTCGAAACTTCCAAAACCATCCTCTGCCGCCTGATGAAATACGGAGTTCCGGCCAGGATGATCGCTTCCATGTTGAGTCAGGTTGCCAAAGTAGTATTCGTGAAGCAGTCGGCCGTTGAATTCGAATCCCAATCGTCTGGTCAGTTCTGAATAGGCCGGCATCTCCTCTTGGTCGACCTTCCCGTCTTGAATCATCTCCGCCAGTTGCTCCCGCAACTTATTCGTCGCGTCCACATACCCCTCATACAGTTTGAAGTGCATCTCGAGAGTTCGATCGGAAATTCCATTCAAATCATGAAGATCGAACACCTTGGCTTTATAGGCTTCGTGAAGCTTAAGCATGACGCATCTCCTCCGTTGTGATGAGGTTAGACGCCCAAAGGACCCACACCCGGGGAAATCTGGACGTTCACCAAATTGTCACCTATACCACTACCACCGATCGACAGTCTTTCAACTGGGAGAATCCCTGGCATTGAAACGCGGTCCTCTTGAAGCCGTATTGACAGTCGGTATGAACTGCCCTATATCTGAATTCCTCAAAAGCTGATCAATATTGACCAGGCTGCAATGGGGTCATCAGGCATAATTTGACCTTCAGTTGGTGATGTTGAACACAATCACCCGAAACACATCTTCTACTCTTAACAGGGAGGTATTCATGCGAACGTTCATGATTGTCGTAATGGCGTTTCTCTTCGCGTTCGTTGGA
>JBKJWE010000368.1:0-2974 GCA_046717045.1 Nitrospiraceae bacterium
GAATACGGTCCTGCGGCAGCGCACCGCGCTTGGTCAGAAACTCCGCATCCTCCTTCGTGAAAATATCGTTGGTTACGACGGCCAGGCTGCAGCGATCTCTCAGCTTTAAGCAGAGCGCCTCGACTAGCGCGGTCTTGCCAGATCCCACCGGCCCGCCGATGCCGATCACCGGGATATGTCTCGAGCGAGCCGCCGTGACGCGACCGCTTCCACAGAAATGTTCATCGGCTCGATGCATAATGCCCCCAAAGAGCTTATGGCATATGGCGTATGGCAGAAACAAGGAAGACCATCTCATCGTCTTGACGCCCGTGCCATACGCTATCAGCCATAAGCTCCTAGGACCGAAAGAGTCTCGACTCCAGTCTTGCATGCCGCATCGCGTAAATGTCCTGCACCGGCGACCACGAGACCAACCCTGCTTGCGGCTTGGCCGTGCGGCTGAAGTCGGCGATCAGCGGCCCCCACTGAGCCAACAGCTGTTGGCCTTCCTGCTGACCCACCGGTAAGAGTTTCATTGCGGCGGACACAAACCCCTGTGCCGTCTGATACAGGTACGCGGCGACGGTGTCCTGCCTGGACCAACCGCAAGCGGCCAGTGTCATCCCGATGCTCACAGGAAAATGCCCCGGCGTCCGTCCCTCTTCAATGGCTGTGCGAAAATCGCGCAACAGGCGATTGTCGTGAATCTGTTCGGCGGACACCTTGATGATCTGCCGTCCCATCTGCCGGCTGGCGAGACGCGACTCGCGGCCCATCTTCATCGCCTCCAGCCCGGAATCGATCGTCAGCGCCGGCTGGAACTTTCCCGTCATCGACGCCTTATGCGCGACCGCCACTGCAACGGCCTCTCGCCGGCCTATTCCACCGCGTAGCAGATCTTCCACATACCGAGCGAGTTGCGCCGAATCCCTCACTGCACCACCTTGCACCGCCGCCTCCAGCCCCGACGAGTAGGCATACCCGCCTGACGGGAAAAAGCTATCGATGAAGCGAAAGCCATTCAGTAACGCGAGGGTATTCATGGAAAAATTCTCTCTCTTGAGGGCGATCAACATGTTCTCCCGCAAGGCCGCAGGACGCGAGGCCCCCGAGGCGTACTGGAGAAGTACGTCGAGGGGGTTGAGCAACCGAGAACGCAGCGCGAGGACATGTTCATCGCCCGTCAAAATAAGAAATACCGCTGCGCCATCGGCTGCACGACAATCGGCTCGCAGGTCAGCCGCACGCCGTCGGCTGTGACCACGTAGGTCTCGGGATCGACCTCGATCTTGGGCAATGCGTCGTTCAGCTTGAGATCGCGCTTCTTCACGGTGCGGCAATTCTTGACCGCAACCATGCGCCGCTCAAGCCCGAGCTTCTGGGGTACATCTCGCTCCAACGCCGCCTTCGACACGAACGTGAGACTGGTGCTGGCGATCGCGCGGCCGAACGACGCGAACATCGGCCGGCTGATGATCGGTTCCGGTGTCGGAATCGAGGCGTTGGGATCGCCCATCTGCGCCTGGGCGATGAACCCGCTTTTCAGCACCATTTCCGGTTTGACTCCGAAGAAGGCGGGCTTCCACACGACGAGATCGGCAACTTTTCCCACTTCGACCGACCCCACTTCATGCGCGACTCCGTGCGCGAGCGCGGGGTTGATGGTGTACTTCGCGACATACCGTTTCGCCCGGAAGTTATCGTTCTGGCCCTTGCCGGATTGAATGCCGCGCTCCACCAGATGCCCCCGCTGTAGCTTCATCTTGTGCGCGGTCTGCCACGTCCGGATGATGAGCTCTCCGATACGCCCCATCGCCTGCGTATCGGATGACATCATGCTGATCGCCCCCATATCGTGCAACACGTCTTCCGCCGCGATCGTTTCCCGACGGATGCGCGATTCGGCAAAGGCCACGTCTTCCGGCACTCGCTTATTGAGGTGGTGACAGACGATCAACATGTCCAAATGCTCGTCCAGCGTGTTGACCGTGAACGGCATCGTAGGATTGGTCGAAGACGGCAGCACATTCGGCTCGCCGCACAACTTGATCACGTCCGGCGCATGGCCCCCGCCGGCGCCTTCCGTGTGGTACGAATGAATCGTACGGCCCTTGAACGCCTTGACCGTGTCCTCGACGAACCCGGCTTCGTTCAACGTATCCGTATGCAACGCCACCTGCACATCGTACCGATCGGCGACGCTCAACGCACTGTCGATCGCAGCTGGTGTCGACCCCCAATCTTCGTGGACCTTTAAGCCAATCGCTCCGGCCTCGACCTGCTCGTTCAGCGCATCGGGCAACGAGCAGTTGCCCTTGCCGGTGAATCCCACATTCATCGGAATCCCTTCCGCCGCTTCCAACATGCGATGGATGTTCCAGGGACCTGGCGTTGAGGTGACCGCATTCGTGCCGGTAGCAGGCCCGGTTCCGCCTCCGATCATGGTGGTGATGCCGGCCGAGAGCGCTTCCCAACATTGCTGCGGACAGATGTAGTGCACGTGCGTCTCAAGCGCTCCCGCCGTCACGATGCAGCCTTCCGCCGAAATCGCCTCGGTGCCGGCGCCGCAGGCCATGCCCGGTGAAACATTCGGCATCGTATCGGGATTGCCTGCCTTGCCGATTCCGACGATGCGTCCGTCCTTGATTCCGATGTCCGCTTTGACGATTCCCCAGTAATCGAGAATGAGAGCGTTGGTGATCACCGTATCAAGCGCGCCCTCCGCATTCGTAGCCCTGGACGACTGGCCCATCCCGTCGCGAAGGACTTTGCCACCGCCGAACACCGCCTCGTCTCCGTACGATGTGAAATCTTTTTCGATTTCGATCAGCAAGTCTGTGTCGGCCAACCGTACACGATCGCCCACCGTGGGGCCGAAGAGATCCGCATATTGTTTTCGTGGAATCTTCATGAAGCCCTCCGTGAATCGTTACTCCTGAATCGTTAATCGCGTTTAACGGTTAACCTGTAACGATGAATCCCAGCTTAGCCG
>JBKJWE010000369.1:0-4949 GCA_046717045.1 Nitrospiraceae bacterium
GAGATATCCGCGCCAAAAGACGGACGGGCTTTCTTCCTGAATCGCCCTACTTCTATGACTATCTCACAGCAGAAGAGTTTCTCGGGTTTTACGGGCGCCTAGCGGGGCTTAATCGGGACGAGCTTTCACGAAGAATCACGGAGATGCTTCAGCTCGTAGGCCTAACAGGAGAGCGACATCGGCAACTTCGAAAATTTTCCAAAGGGATGCTCCAGCGAGTTGGGCTCGCTCAGGCCATCATCCATGATCCTGAGCTTATCGTTCTCGATGAGCCGATGTCAGGACTGGACCCCCTCGGACGCAAGTTGATTCGCGACGTGATATTGGGCCTCAGGGACAGAGGCAAGACAATTTTTTTCAGCTCTCATATCATTCCTGACGTCGAGATGATCTGTGACCGAGTGGGAATAATCATGCGGGGAAAGTTGCTTGCCACGGGGAGAGTCGATGAGTTGGTTCGGCGGGATCAAGTCCAGTCCGTGGAAGTGGTCTGCGAAGGGATGAGAATGGAGCAGTTTGCCGGGATCACACCATTCACGTCACGTCTTGTGCAACAAGGACGGCAGGCTTTAATCATATTGCAGCAGCCGGATCATCTTGAGCAGGTGTTGGCAGAAATTCGGAAGCACGGGGGGCATCTCATTTCGGTAACCCCGCAGAAGGGGACTCTGGAAGAACTGTTTCTGAATCCGTCACAATCTCTTTCTGGGGTATGAGGCTTACGATGTGGAGTATCGGCGTCATTGCAATCAATACGTTTCGTGAGAATCTCCGCGACAAGATTCTCTATAACCTCATCTTTTTCTCGATATTCCTGATTGGGGGGGCCATTACGCTGGGCGATCTCAGCGTCATGGAACATGACAAAATTATTTCTGACATCGGCCTGGCAGCAATCAATTTAATCGGTATTATTATCGCCATCTTCGTGGGCATTGGTTTAGTGAGCAAGGAAATCGAACGGCGCACCGTGTATACCATCATGGCTCGCCCCATCCACCGAGTGCAATTTGTCCTGGGAAAATATCTAGGACTTGTCGTCACACTGACGGTCAACGTGGCGATTATGCTGGTCGTCTACCTCGCCACTCTCTGGTTCGGGCATGTCCCCATTCAAGCCACGGTATTTCAAGCGGTGCAGCTCATGCTGGTGGAAATGTTGTTGATTACTGCAGCAGCACTCATGTTTTCGACGTTCACCACGGCGACCCTCAGCGCGATTTTCACAATCGGAGTGTACGTCGTAGGTCACCTGACCGGAGATCTCAAGGCCATCGCCGAGAAGAGCCAGAATGGTGCGACCAAAATTCTCATGACGATTCTGTATTATATATGCCCGAATCTTGAAGTGTTGAACATTAAGGGACAAGCTGCTTCCGGAGTGTCGGTCTCACTGGCATTCCAGTCGATGGCAACCGTATATGGATTATTGTATGCGACCCTTCTTCTTGTTGCAGCATGCCTCATTTTTCAACGCAGAGACTTCTAATCGCTCGATTCCGGCGATGAGCCCACTCGCATATTCAGTTCGGTTCTTGATGTGCTTTCGGCGTCCGACCTGTTATCGATCCGTCCGTGCCGTTCAGAGCTTCGAGGGCAAATATCAATAGCGTGTTCGGCCCTTTGACCTTCAGTGAGTGTGACAAGGCGCTCTTCTTCATATCATTTCAGCTTGGCTCTTGAATGAAAGATCAAAGGGCCAATTCTCTCCGAACACTTTCAGAAACAAGGGTTTAGGGATAAGATTCAAAGATCACATGAATCGGGAGGAAGGGCAAACACATGAAAATTGAGAACGGCCAATTTATGATCACGGGGGGGAGTGGTTTTATTGGAGCCTATGTCGCCGAGCTCCTCCTTAATCAAAAAGCGGCTCGAGTCGTACTGTTTGACAAAAAGGCGAATGAAAACAATGTAGCCGAACTTCGACGAGATTCACGTGTGACGCTTGTGGAGGGGGATCTCCTAGATCTCGATGCGGTGCAGAAGGCTTGCCGGGGAATTCACGGGATATTTCATATGGCTGTGTTGCCATTGGGGCCTTGTGACCAGGATCCTCAGCTGGCATTTGATGTCAACGTTCGCGGGACATTTTCCCTTATTCACGAGGCGATTCATTCCGGCGTAAGCAAACTTGTTTATTCTTCTGCTTCCTCAGTCTACGGTGATACCCCGGAGGTGATGGACGAGCAACATGCGCTCAATGCCCGAAGCATGTATGGAGTCTCGAAGCTCTGCGGGGAGCTGCTTCTGCGACCGTTTGAGTCTAAGCTTCCGTTTGCTGTGGTCCGATATATGAATGTCTATGGACCTCGGCAGGTAGGAGGGCTGATTCCGGCCGTGCTCGGGAAAATACGGGCTGGGCAAGCACCAGTCATCAACGGGGATGGGTCCGCCTCATTCGATTTCATACACGTGCGGGATGTAGCGCGATGTACGGTGATGGCGATGGCCAGTGATCTCAGTGGAGAGGTGTTTAACGTGGGGAGCGGAACAGAGGTGACGGTAAAAGACATTACGATGAAGTTGCTTGAGCTGTGTCAGTCGCCACTGAAGCCTGTGTATCAGCCACAAGCGGCCGGCGCGATGATGCGACGAGTGGGGAGCAGTGAAAAGGCAAAACGCCAACTGGGTTTTCAAGCACAGACAACCCTGCATCAAGGCTTAGAAGAATTGACGAAAGGATCATAGCGTTCGATGTGCGGAATTGCAGGAGTCTATAGTTTAGCGGGCAAGCCGATCGACCCGTTCGATATCGTTCGAATGTGCGACGCCCAAACTCATCGCGGGCCTGACGATGCAGGGTATGTCTTGCTTGCGCCTGTCGCAAAGGGGCGAAAACCCGCATGGTGGGAGATCATGCCGAGCGATCGCTCTCGGCACTTGCCGGACTTGCAGACAGAGGGATTGGGTCAGTTCAGGATTCCGAGAGGACAACAGCCGTACCGACTCGGTCTTGGGCATCGTAGGCTCTCCATTCTTGACCTATCCACGGCAGGGCATCAGCCCATGGCGAATCGTGAGAAGACGGTATGGATCACCTACAACGGAGAGGTCTACAACTATCTTGAGCTGAAAAAGGAATTGACTCGCAAAGGGTATGAGTTTGTTTCAACAACAGACACTGAAGTCATCCTGTATCTCTATCAAGAATATGGAGAGGGTTGCGTTGAGCATTTGAACGGTATGTTTGCCTTTGCCATTTGGGATGACCTGCGTGGGACACTGATGTTAGCGCGGGACAGATACGGAATTAAGCCCCTCTATTACACGGAATGGAGGGGGGCATTGATGTTTGCATCGGAGGTAAAAGCCTTCTTGGCGCTAAAGGACTTTCCTCGAGCGGTGAATCGTTCGGCGCTGCGAGACTATTTTACCTTCCAAAATACTTTTGGAGAAACGACGCTGTTTGACGGAGTGCACCTGCTCGAAGCGGGGCATTGCTTGTCAGTCAAAGACGGTACGATTGCTCGACGTCGTTATTGGGATTTCGACTTCGGTCAGATTGAAGAAATTGGAGAAACCCAAGCACGAGAACGACTTGGCTTTCTCCTGGAAGACACGGTCAAACGACAGCTGATGAGTGACGTACCCGTCGGGGCATACTTGAGCGGGGGGATGGACTCCGGGTCTATCACGGCATTGGCCTCAGCGAGCGTGCCTCGGCTCATGACTTTTACCGGCGGGTTTGATTTAACCAATGTATCAGGTTTTGAAGCGGCATTTGATGAACGCCGTGATGCGGAGATGCTGTCGGCACTCTTCAAGACTGAACACTACGAGATGGTATTCCACTCAGGAGATATGGAATGGGCTCTGCCTCGGGTGATCTGGTCGATTGAAGATCTTCGAGCAGGCATGTGCTACCCCTATTATTATACTGCGCGGTTGGCCAGCCGGTTCGTCAAAGTTGTATTGGCAGGGACGGGCGGGGATGAAATATTCGGCGGCTATCCTTGGCGTTATCGAGTGGCTGCAGACAGTAATCAGCGCGACAATGACTTTCTCAGCCGCTATTTTGGTTACTGGAATCGTCTGGTTCCCTTCCAGCAGCATGCAGACTTCTTTTCTCCCGACATCATGGAGCAGACCAGCACCCATCACCCATTCGACAGTTTTCGCCGTATTGCCCCTCCGGAAGGGGATTTCAACGATCCGATCCGGGGGGCGTTGTACTTTGAAGCGAAGACGTTTCTCCACGGCCTGCTGGTGATCGAAGACAAACTCAGCATGGCGCACTCCCTCGAATCACGGGTTCCCCTACTCGACCATACGCTCGTAGATTTTGTGACACAGCTGCCGACCCGGTATCTGATCAATCCCCAATGGGAGAAGAACCCACAAAGAGACGAAAATCTGTCTGGTAAGTATTTGTTTCGGCGATCGATGGAGGGGATTCTGCCAGATGCGATTCTTCTGAAACGGAAGCAGGGGTTCAGTGCTCCGGATCGGTCTTGGTATCAAGGCCCCTTAATGGGTTACATCAAGAGTATTTTGTTGGATCGCCGCACACGAGCTCGAGGGTACTTTCAGGAAGCATTTATTCAACGTGTGTTGGATGAGCACTTGAGTGGAACGGTGAACCACCGCCTCCTCATCTGGAGCTTGCTGAGCTTTGAGTTCTGGAATCGTCTCTTCATGGATGGCGAGGGGCTCACAACATATTCAGGCCCGCTTCGGCGGTAATCGCCCACTTTCCATTGTGCTTCTGCTGTGTCGCACCTGTAACCCACACGGATATCAAGAATGTTAACGGCTGGTGACGCTCGCATAGGAGTCAAACCCTGGTCGGTAGGTCTTGCCGGGCTCTCGCATCGGTTTGAGTTGATCTGGGTCTTGACCAGTGATGAACTCAAGAGGACCTATGGGGGCTCTCTCATAGGTCTCTGCTGGATCATTGTGAAACCTTTGATGCTGATCCTGCTGTACACGGTATTATTCGGGTTCGT
>JBKJWE010000370.1:0-2795 GCA_046717045.1 Nitrospiraceae bacterium
TCCTTGGCGTTGAAAGCCAGATCTATAATAGGCGTGAAGAAATGCAGCGCTTGGCTGCCGAGGAAGCTCATAGGACCGAGAGATTCGAGAAACACGACAGCCGGAGCAGCCATCTTCCGTTTCACCACGGCGTCAGCCACGCGTTCGAGCAACGCAACATCTTCGACGCAGAGAGGTTCCTGCTCAGAAGGCGTCGCAAAGGCATGCCGCAATCCCGTCCTCAAACTTCGCCATTGTTTCGTAAGATGTTCCTTGGACAAGGAGCGCATAAGTGCAGGTCAAACCAGGCCAAATCAGAAGCTGGCACGCATTATATGGAGCACTAAGAAGAGAGTCAATTGAGGTAAGCTGGTGATTCTCCTCCTCCGCCCCCAAACTAAAATAGGGAGCAGTCAGACTGGTCTTTCTTGCGCGCATCGAGGGACCACCGTTTTATCGTGGGGCCTCTGCGAGCACAAAGACCGGTCTGACTGCTCCCTGCTCCCTACTCCCTATCCCTGCTTCTTTTCCCCTATTTTACTCTCTGTCCCTTTCCAGAGCCGCACGATATTTTCTTTGTGCTTAATCCAGATCAGCGCGCTGACGATGATTGAGAAGACAAGAAATCCCTGCCGCTGTTCATCGACGATGGCGACGACTGGGAAGAGTCCAAATGCCGCGAGAGCGCCGCCTGACGAATAGCGCCAGATCGCTACGGCCCCAAGCCAGATGAGCAGCAGCAACAACCCCATCGACGGTGAGAGGCCTAAGACCGATCCCAACGCCGTCGCCACCCCCTTCCCGCCCTTGAAGTTGAGGAACGGAGAAAAAAGATGGCCGAGGATTGGCGAGAGCGCGACAAGCATAATGAACCGCTCATCGGTGAGCCATTGCATGGCCGCCCATCCCATTACCCAGCCCTTGCCCATATCGCCGAGCAGCGTCAGCACACCGGCTTTCGTGCCAGACACACGGAGCACATTGGTGAAACCGACATTGTTGCTGCCCACCGTGCGGGGATCGGGAAGGCCCAGGGCGTTGGACACAACTACGCCGAAAGGAATGGCTCCCAGCAGGTAGCCGAGGATGACCATGAACAACCAGAGGAGTTCTTCGTCCATGAATTAGGGGATAACTGATGGAAGGTGCCCATGCCCAGCGAACCCGTACGATTCCCGCAGGATGCTCACAAATTCCGCCCGGCAAGGCCGAAGCGAGTGACCGGCCGAGGAGGTACATCCCACACTTCGCGTGATCCGTTCGCCCTTACACACATTCTTGGCGAACGGATAAAAACGTTCGGTGACGGAAATATTGTTTACCATCCTGCTACAGCCCTTTGGCGACGACTTGCTTCCAGAAACTCCACACATATTGACCGCCCGAGATGTAGCCGAGCACCAGCGAGAGGTACAGCGTCACAGTGCCCGCTAAGTGAAGATTGCCCAGTTCGGCCAGACCGGTCCCTTCGAGAACCAATAACGTAATCGCGACGACTTGCAACGCCATCTTATACTTGCCCGTCGTTTCCGCGACAATGATCATCCCTTCACCGGCAGCGATCGCGCGAATGCCGGTGACCGCCACCTCGCGCGCGATCACAAGAATCGCCACGAGCGCGCTCACGCGATCCACATTGACCAAGAGGATGAGCGCGGACAGGACCAGCAACTTGTCGGCTATGGGGTCGAGCAGCTTGCCCAGCTTCGTTACCTGGCCGGTGCGGCGAGCGATAAATCCGTCCAACAGGTCCGTGATAGCCGCGACCACGAAGATCACTGCAGCGCTCATCGAACGATCCGGGGTCGGCGTGATGAAGAGGATGACGAAGACTGGGATCAGCAGAATGCGGACGAGCGTGATCAGATTGGGCAGGTTCAGCGACTCTTGCCCGACTTCCCGCCACGCTGTCAGTACACGATTCATGAGTTGATCTTACTTCCTTCTACAAAAAACTCAACAGAGCACAATCAACAGGTGTTCTTTCTCACCCACCCAACCCCGGCGAATGTTTTCCACCCACCCGACCCACCGATTGCTTCGCAATCGATTACCCGAGACGCGCTTTTCCGCGAGGCGGCCGCAGGGAGCGAGGGGGACTGTCGCTCTTCGGGCCAGCGACTGTCCCCGTGGAATAGCGGCACAGGCACCGACAATGCCGGAGCCTGTGCCCTGGAGTCTTTGAGCGACACGAGAACGATGCAGGGTGCCCGTTTCATTGTTCTGTCAGACGATCCCGCTTTTCAAGAGATCATGCAGATGAAGGACGCCGACGATCTTCCGATCCCCTTCCGTCACCACGAGCGTTGTGATCGAATAGCGCTCCATGATCTCCACCGCTTTCGCAGCGAGATCGTCCGGACCGATCGACTTCGGATTCCGAGAGGCCAATTCACCCGCCGTGGCCTTTAAAAAATCCCCTCCACGCTGAATGAACCGTCGCAAGTCTCCGTCAGTAATGATGCCGGCAAGTCTATTGCCGAAATCAACCACGGTGGTCATCCCAAGTTTTTTTGCGGTCATCTCCAGCATCGCCGCTGTCCCCGCCACAGACTCCGCCACTTGAGGCAGGTCGGCACCGGCGTGCATCAGATCCTTCACACGAACGAGCAGCCGGCGCCCAAGCGTGCCGCCAGGATGGAAGTGGGCAAAGTCTTCTTCTTTGAATCCGCGCTTCTTAAGCAAGGCTATTGCGAGCGCGTCGCCCATGGCCAGTGCCGCCGTCGTGCTGGCTGTCGGCGCCAATCCCATCGGGCAGGCTTCCTCCGCCACCGACACATCCAGCGCAACCGCACTGTTCTTGGCCAAGGTCGAAG
>JBKJWE010000371.1:0-5699 GCA_046717045.1 Nitrospiraceae bacterium
GCTCAACATCCTGCCCTGCGACAATCATTTGGCAGAACAGCTGGTGGTAGATCCACGCTTAGTTATTCTGATTTTTACCGGCAGCGTGGCAGTTGGATGGATGTTTAAAGCAAAGTGCGGGAAGAAAAAGTTGGTGTTGGAACTGGGCGGGAATGCCGGCGTGATCGTCGAACCCGACGCTGATCTGGACCTTGCGGCGCAGCGCTGCGCCGCCGGCGGGTTCGGCTATGCCGGGCAGACCTGTATCTCAGTGCAGCGTATTTTCGTCCATCAATCCATCGCGGACCTCTTTACGACGAAGCTCTTGCTGCAGGTGGCTCGCTTGAAGGCCGGCGATCCCAGCGACGAGGCCACGACCGTCGGTCCCTTGATCGATCAGGTCGCCACCCAACGCGTGGAAGCCTGGATTGCGGAAGCGGTTTCGCAGGGGGCGCGCCTGTTGCTCGGCGGCAAGCGTATGGGGTCCGTGCTCGAGGCCACGGTCCTCTCGCATGTCACGCCCAGCATGAAAGTCTCCTGCCAGGAGGTGTTCGGGCCGGTCGTCACCGTGACGCCGTATCGCCAGTTCGACGAAGCGATTACCTCGCTCAATCAATCGGACTTTGGATTGCAAGCGGGTGTCTTCACGCAAGATGTGAACAAGATCTTTCACGCGTTTCGGCATGCGCAGGTGGGAGCCGTTCTGGCCAATGAAATTCCCACATTTCGGGCGGATCACATGCCTTATGGCGGAGTCAAAGATTCCGGCATCGGGCGCGAAGGGGTGCGGGCGGCGATCGAGGATATGACTGAGCCTCGGCTCCTGGTTCTCAATCTGAAACCCCCGACCGGGTCCGCGTAGAAAAATTCTCGCGAGGATATTGCGAAGCTGCGCCAATCTTGGTACAACAGCGGCCCTGTGCATCCGTTCTTGGTCGTAGGCAATTTGCAGCGCGACGAACCGGCATAGAGGGAGACGAGGACTATGGTACCTACGCACATGTTTCTGACGAGAGGAGTCGGAGTCCACAAGGAGAAGCTGGCTTCTTTCGAGCAAGCGTTGCGTAGCGCCGGTGTGGCCTACTGTAATCTCGTCAGCGTCTCGTCCATTTTACCTCCCAGCTGTAAGATCATCCCCCGCAAGCGCGGGGAAAAACTATTGAATCCAGGTGAGATCACCCACTGCGTCATGGCCCGTTCGGAAACCAACGAACGGAATCGCCTGACTTCCGCCTCCATTGGATTGGCCATCCCAACAGACCGGCGCACGTACGGATATCTGTCTGAACACCATGCACATGGCGAAACGGACGAAGAGACCGGCGAATATACCGAAGATCTCGCCGCCCAGATGTTGGCGACGACGTTGGGGGTCGAGTTCGATCCGAACATTGCCTGGAAGGAGCGGGAGCAGGTATTCAAGATGGCCGGCAAGATCGTGCGCACGCTCAACATCACTCAATCTGCCATCGGTAAGCCCAACCGGTGGACGACCGTCGTTGCCTTAGCGGTCTTCATTCCGTTAGAGAATTTGCCGAAGCGCCCGCGGCGCTAGCCAGTTCCTTCCTTCGATCTGTCGAACACACGGTGGGATCGCTACGCGGCTAGTGAGTATAAACCCATGACGCTTCCCGCCGGATGGGAAGGATACGAACACAACTTCCTCGGGCTTGAAGAGCCCTGGTGCCATCCAGATCAGGCGGGCGTCTACGTTCTGCCCGCACCCTACGAACATACGTCCAGCTATGTGTCTGGCTCCGATCGAGGTCCGTCGGCGATCATCGAAGCCTCTCATCAGGTCGAGTTTTACGACGAAGGGCTTCGGTGCGAACCCTATCGAGAATGGAGGGGGATCGCCACCCAACGTGCACTCGATCTCCATGGAAAAGTCGATCAGCAGGCCGTGGAGGCCATCGACTCTTTCGTGCGCCCACACGTAGGCACGGGGCGATTTCTCATCACACTCACCGGTGAACATACAGGCGCGCTGGGGGCGATTCGAGCCCATGCCCGCCGATATCCAGATCTTTGCGTGGTCCAAATCGATGCGCATGGCGATTTGCGTCAGGCCTACCAAGGCAATCTGTACAGCCATGCGAGCGTCATGGCCCGTGTGGTCGATGATGGATTGCCGCTAGTCCAGGTCGGCATCCGCTCGATTTGCCCTGAAGAGATCGACCGCATCACGTGCACCGATCAGATTTCCACATTCTTCGCGGCGGATCTGCTCGACCCGTCCGGCTCCTACGAGGGCAAGGCATCTCGATGGGTCCCTGAAGTGGTTCAGGCCTGCCGCGGCCCGGTCTATCTCACGTTCGACTGCGATGGGCTCGATGCATCGCTGGTTCCCGCGCTCGGCACCCCTGAGCCGGGTGGATTGGGTTGGTACGACACGTTGCATCTTGTCACTGCGTTGGCGAATGGGCCCGGTATTCTCGGAATGGATATCAGCGAGATCGCGCCGATTGAAGGATTCGTGGCGCCGCAATTTTGTATTGCCCGATTGATCTACCGCATGCTTGGACGCATCAAAGCCGGACGCCGCGTGCACTGACCTGAAACTGAAACAGGCCGCCCGCGTCGTTCTCGTATCGCTCAGACGCTCGACGTACAACACCAGGTACGACTCGCGTCTTCGCTTGCTGCGGCCTCGCTGACGACCTGTTTGAGTATCCGGCGGTATGTGTGTGTGCCGACGCATGTCCACCATCTTCAGGCCCTCTCGTGGCTGATACCATCCGCATCAATAAATTCTTTACGGAGCACGGCATCTGCTCGCGCCGGGAAGCAGACCGATTGATCGAATCCGGTCGGATCACCATTAACGGTCGAGTAGCTGTTTTGGGCGATCGCGTGGGTCGCACCGACGTGATTGCGCGGGATGGGCAGGCGATTCCCTGGGGCACCGCTCCAATCTATATTGCCTATCACAAGCCAGTGGGCGTCACAACGACCAGCGAGACGCACGTGCCGCGCAACATCATCGCGGAAATTGGCCATTCGGAGCGGATCTTTCCCATCGGCCGACTCGACAAAGACTCGTCCGGCCTGATTTTGCTCACGAACGACGGCGATATCGTCAACGAAATCCTGCGGACCGAACATGGGCACGAGCGCGAGTACGACGTCGTTGTCGATCGCCTATTCGACCAGGCGTTTCTCGATCGGATGGCCCAAGGCGTCGTCATTTTAGGCAGCCCGACGAAGCCTTGCCGGATGCACAGGCAAGGCCCCACGCAGTTCCGCATCATCCTGACTGAAGGACGAAATCGGCAGATCCGGCGCATGTGTCAGACGCTTGGCTATCGGGTGGACGCCCTTCATCGCGTTCGGATCATGCATCTGACGATTGCGGGGTTATCGGTCGGCCAATGGCGCTCCCTGACCGATCAGGAGCGTCGAGAATTGTTCCGTGCGGTCGGACGTCAAGAGGGCCAGGGAGCAGAGTGAAGGAGGCCGTTTAGGCCTCGGGTCGCAGAGACGCGGCCGGGCGGTCTCCGGCCAGCGGGAGAGCTATTGCGGCGGGTGGACGGTCGGACGCCAAATCGGTAGGGTCGCCGGCGTCCTCTCCGTTCCGTTTCCGGGGTTTGGTCAGGAACAGATTCAAGAACGCAATGAAAAAACTTCCTCCAACCAAGAGCAGGCTCGTGTTCTGGAGCGCTTTC
This sequence comes from Nitrospiraceae bacterium, assembly GCA_046717045.1. GTDB lineage: Bacteria > Nitrospirota > Nitrospiria > Nitrospirales > Nitrospiraceae > JBKJWE01. The sequence goes on from JBKJWE010000371.1 coordinate 3,645, forward strand.
GTGCCTTCATCTCGCATGTCCTTGGCTACGTCGGCGACGGTGTCCAACAGGCGATCCAACGCCAGACTGACCTGAATCATTTTCGGGCCGGCATTGTCGGAGGCATGTTCTTCCGCTTTCCTCCGTAACACTTCACGCTGTGCGGGGGATGAGGCCGTCCATTCTTGGGTCAGGAGTTGGACCGTTGTGCTGGCCACGGAAAAATACTGATCGAGGCTGCGCCGCACCGCCTCGATATCTTCCGGCTCGCTGCGTCCGCTACGCGAGACGCGCAATCCGGCTGCGGCGTAGCGATCCACGGCATGTTGAATTCTGGCGCTTTGAGCGGGAAGAGATTCCGTAATCCGCTCGAAATCTTTCTGGTCGTCCGCATCGAGCGCGCGGATGATGGTATTGCGATAGCGCATCACGTCGGCGGAGATATGAGCGAGGTCCGTCGCGCCCAACGTATATTCCGTGTACATAATCCGCAGGTCTTGATCGACACGACTGAGCGCCTGCCCGCTGAGCCAGCCGAGGCCCGCAATTAGGAGGCTGATCAGCAGTTGGGAGGCGCTGGGGCGAAACGATCTGAGCAAGTCGATGAGTCGCACCGGGTGCCTCCGATTAATCGAGAATCAGTCGCCGATCGACGTGGGGGGTCAAGTTCGGATCGTTCGACACAAAGATCACCGACCAGGGTTCGTCTTTCGAGCAGAGTCGCCGCAAGATGGTTTCCCGCATGGCCGGCTGCATGTTGTGGATGATGCCGTCGAAGATCAGTATTTGCGGGCGCGCGAGAATTGCCCGGGCCAGCAAGATGCGCATGATATGCGTCGGAGACAGGATCTTTCCCGGCGCCCGAATGTTGGCCTTGATGCCCTGCGGCAGCGCATCGATGTCTTCTTCCAGTTCGGCGAAGCGCAAGGCCCACCGGATATCGCTATAGGGGATGTACGAACGTTCCAGGACGATGTTGTCCTCAATCGTGCCCTCGAAGAGGCTCAGCTGCGAGTCGATCATAAATCCGCGACAGCGATTGATGGCTTCAAGATCCAGGTGGCGGAGGTCGACGCCGTTATAGCGAATGACCCCGCTGGTCGGCGTTTCCAGCCCGGCCAAGACGCGAGCCAACGCCGTTTTCGCCGCCGTTGTGCTGGCGTAGATCCCGATCTTCTCTCCGGGCGTGACTTCAAGGTTGAATCGTTCGAAGATCGCCGGTATGCCGGGATGGACTACCGCCAGATCTTTGCAGGTGACCCGAATGCCGTGGATGGTGGGGTCTGGGAGCGGCACCGACAGAGCGGCAGAGGCCTGGTCTTTCGGCAGGGAGAAGATGAAGTCCAGCTCGCTCAAACCGGTCATGAAATAATAGATGTGCCCCATCCGCTTGACCACCGCATCGAAGCTGAGGAGTAGACCGCTGACGACGACTTCAGCGGCCACCAGTTGCCCGAGCGTCAGTTGGCCGATCGACAACAGCCAGCCGGCAGTGGCGATGAGTCCGCTATGGGCGAATGCTTGCCACCCGACGGAACCAAGATATTGACGAATGAGGATGTTGAATCGCGACTGTCGTGTTTCGACGTATTGACTCACCAGTTGATCGGTTTTTTTCATCAACAGCCCCTGGCTGTCCGTCGCTTTAAAGTGGAGCAGGTTGTAGGAGATTTCCTGCAGCCAGTGCAGCGTCTCGTACTTTGCATGCGACATGTCGATGGTGGCCTTCAGTCCCCCATGCGATAGGAGAAAAAAGACCACAGTGAATCCCGCCAGGAGCAGCGCGTTGTAGAGCAGGAAATAGGGGTGATAGAAGACGAGGATGGTCATGCCGACCGCGCCGCCGACGATCACGTTGATCAGATCGACGAGGAGCACGGACAGGGCCCGCTGCATGAAGACCGTTTCCATAAAATAGTTCGCGTAGCGGGGTTTGAATCCTAAAAATTTCATGTGGGGCAGTTGCTGGGCCATGCCGATGGCCACGCGCGCAAATACCCGCCGTTCCAGCACCTCCACGGCGTAATATTGAAGCGCCCGGAAGGCTCCGACGAACAGGAGCGCCGCCGTCATCAC
>JBKJWE010000372.1:0-3655 GCA_046717045.1 Nitrospiraceae bacterium
AACAGCAGTAGAAGGATTGCATAGGAAATCAGCTGGCTGTTCGGGTTGGTCTGCATGCTCATGTCGAGCGCTAGCAGCGGAAGCCAGAGCACGAATCCGACACCTATGACGTCCCAAAAATACTTACCGAAACTGTCAAGGACGTCCCGAAACGTGAGTGCGCGTGCCTGAAGAACCGATTGTTCGATCAAGCTCAAGGTCGCGCCGACCAACAAGGCGTTGACGGCACCAAGGATAAAGCCGCCGGCAAGACCCAACGGGGCCGCGATTTGCGTGGCAATCACGAGCAGCACACCAAATCCGACGACCGCGACCATCGAGAGCCATCCACGGATTAGCGAGCCCCAAGTTTTCAGGAGCGCGTTCCGATATAGATGGAGGGTCTCCGTGAGGATTGGGGTCATGGAGTGACAATAGTCTGTGGTCACTTCCCCGGTCAAGCCGCCGAATCACCGGTTGACTTCCGTATTCCTATGATTATGTTGGCTCTATCCAATTGGTAGAGAGTCCGAGAGGGAGTATTCCATGGATATGAATCGGATGACGGTGAAGGTACAAGAGGCACTCCAGACCGCCTCGTCACATGCGATGCGGCGTAGTCACCAAGGCATCGATGTGGAGCACCTTCTACTGGCTTTGTTGGAGCAGGAAGGGGGCCTCACTCCGGCCATTCTCGAGCAGGCAGGGCTGTCGCTACCCGCCGTTCGCCAGACAGTTGGTCAAGCCTTAACCAGATTGCCCCAGGTCCAAGGAGCTGGAGCAACACCTGGACAACTCCATCTTGCCCCGCGACTCAATCAGGTGCTGACGAAAGCCGAAGATGAACAACGAACATTGAAGGATGATTATCTCAGCGTCGAGCACGTATTGCTGGCCATGGTGCAAGAGGGAGGCGTCTTCAAGAAACTCGGTCTTTCGCGTGAACGGGCCTTGGGAGCGCTTCAACACGTCCGAGGTTCGCAACGGGTAACCAGTCAAGATCCAGAAGGCACGTACCAGTCCTTGGAAAAATACGGACGAGATTTGACCCGGTTGGCCGGACAAGGGAAGTTAGACCCCGTCATCGGCCGTGATGAGGAAATCCGCCGCGTCATACAGATCTTGTCGAGACGAACCAAGAACAACCCGGTCTTGATCGGCGAACCGGGCGTCGGAAAGACGGCCATTGTTGAAGGGCTTGCCATCCGCATTGTCAAAGGGGATGTCCCTGAAGGGCTCAAACAGAAACGTGTCATCACGCTCGACATGGGCTCTTTGGTTGCTGGCGCGAAGTTTCGCGGCGAGTTCGAAGAGCGCCTCAAGGCCGTTCTGAAAGAAGTGCAAGCCGCACAAGGCCAGATCCTCCTCTTCATCGATGAGTTGCACACGGTCGTGGGAGCCGGGGCGGCAGAGGGGGCTATGGATGCGGCCAATCTCCTGAAGCCCATGCTCGCCCGTGGCGAGCTGCATTTAATCGGCGCGACCACGCTGGATGAGTATCGCAAGCACATCGAGAAGGATGCAGCCCTCGAACGGCGGTTCCAAACAGTCCTGGTCGACCAACCTTCTGTCGAGAATACGATCTCGATTCTTCGCGGTTTGAAGGAGCGGTATGAAGTCCATCACGGCGTTCGTATTAAAGACGCCGCGTTGGTCGCGGCCGCAAAGCTGTCGAATCGCTATATCACCGATCGTTTTTTGCCGGACAAGGCGATCGACTTGATGGATGAAGCCGCCGCGCGCTTGCGGACCGAGATCGACAGTTTACCGGCCGAATTGGACGAAGTCTCGCGCAAGGTCCTGCAACTCGAAATCGAACGTGAAGCGTTACGGAAGGAAAAGGATGCATCCAGCCGATCGCGCCTGACAACCCTCGAACAGGAACTGTCCGAACGGCAGCGGGATGCGCAGGCGCTCAGAACGCATTGGGAATCCGAAAAAACGTCAGTGTCCAAGCTTCGCAAGACCCGCGAAGCCATGGAAGAAGTGAAACACGCGATCGAGCGTGCGGAGCGAGCCTACGATCTCAATCGCGTGGCCGAATTGCGCTATGGCGAACTGCCTCGCCTTGAGCGCGAGTTGGCCTTGGAGCAGCAGGATCTTGAGAGGAAGCAGGGCGAGAATCGATTACTGAAAGAGGAAGTCGACGAAGACGATATTGCCGTGATCGTCAGCCGCTGGACCGGAATTCCGGTGGCCCGATTGGTCGAAGGCGAGATGGAAAAACTGCTGAAGTTGGGCGATCTGCTGCATCGCCGAGTGGTGGGACAGGATGAAGCCGTGCAAGCAGTGGCCGATGCCGTGCTCCGCGCACGTTCCGGTATTAAAGATCCCAACCGGCCGATCGGTTCATTTCTCTTTCTCGGTCCGACCGGCGTAGGAAAGACCGAGTTGGCGCGGGCCCTTGCTGCAACACTCTTCGACGACGAAGCCAATCTGGTCAGGATCGATATGTCGGAGTACATGGAGAAACTCACAGTGGCTCGCTTGATCTGTGCCCCACCCGGTTATATCGGATACTACTAAGGTTGACAACTTACGGTAGCGGTGCGCCGTCGGCCGTTCTCGGTCATTCTGTTCGACGAGATCGAGAAGGCGCACCACGACGTCTTCAATGTCTTGTTGCAGGTGCTTGACGATGGACGGTTGACGGATTCTCAAGGGCGCACTGCCGATTTCAAGAATACCGTGTTGATCATGACATCGAACATCGGAAGCCCCCAGATCCTGGAGGCGCAGCAAAGCCGGTCGTCTTTTGAGCAGGTCAAGTCTCTCGTGACAGCCGAATTGCGACGGCATTTCCGCCCGGAATTCCTGAATCGCGTCGATGAAACGGTGGTGTTCCATCCGCTGGCGACCGAACAACTGACAAAGATCGTCGAGATTCAGATGGAACGGCTACGCACGAGGTTGGCCGAGCGTCGCATTACATTGAGCATAACGGAAGCCGCACTCCGCCATCTGGGTGAGAAAGGATACGATCCGATCTACGGAGCTCGGCCGCTCAAGCGATTAATTCAGCAGGAGTTGGAAACGCCCCTTGCGCGACTCATAGTGACAGGCGAGTTGCGGGACGGCGATCAGGCGACCGTCGACTTGAGAGACGGTGGGATCATGATCGCACGAAAGGCACCGGCCTAGAGGGGCCCAGGCCTACCCAATAACGACAGCCCCACCGTTTACGTTCTGTGTGGTACCGCTGGTCCGTTGCTTCTCAATTTTCCACTCGGTTGGAGACACCTCAATGACATGACCTTTGACCGTGTGGAATTCCCCTCGTGTGAATGCAATAATATCCGCTCCCTTCATTTCGACCTGTAAGACGACCTTCCCGGAGACCATGTTTTTTAACACGACGCTCTTCGGCGTCTTGCTGACTTCATAGGCGCGTCGCTCGTTGAAAGCGATGGTACTGTCGACCATCTTGGCCAACAGTTTTCCGCCTGCATCGAAGAGGGCAAAGTTGACAAGGAGTGCGTGAGTCGACGGCCTGACGGCGACTTGGATCTGCGGCACTCCCTCGATTTCGATCGTGCCGTCCGTATTCTGATAGAGATTTGAACCGACTTCCACGTCCATGGTGCTCCTTCTTCGAGAACGTTCGGGGTGAAGAGTATTACGATTTCTTGATCCGGTCGAGAATGAGGGCGATGCATCCACCGAGCAACCCCCCTCC
>JBKJWE010000373.1:0-3413 GCA_046717045.1 Nitrospiraceae bacterium
CTGCCAACCTCGTAGATCAAGACCGGTCCAGACAGCACTATGGTCACGCGGACCAAAGAGCCTCAATGATCACGATGCGTTTCGACGGCGTTTCAGCTTCACTACCCCCCGGTAAATCGGGCCAAAACGAGCCCTGAGGCTCCCTTTGCCGCGTCTCCGTTCTTACGATGCGCGGCGACCGCGGAAAATTGCGGAGCCTCCGCGATTTTCTCACCCTTGCAAATTATATCACACGATCCGGCTAGTGCCGTTTGACGTTGGCGACTTTCGCGCAGCGTAACCTTAGGCCGCTACGGCAAGTTCGCGCCTGAAGTCCTGCCATGCGGTGATGGACAGATCACGGCTGCCGTTGCGCCAGGTCAGGTAGCTTTCAATGGCCGCTTGCTGTTCCTCGTGGCTCCCATAATCCGATGGTTGCAGGGCGAACTTTTTCAGCGCCGTGAATTGACTCTCGATGCGGTTAAGCCAGGAGCCATTCGTCGGCGTCAGATAGAACCGAATGTTGTGACCTTTCGCCCACGCCAGAACGTCAGCCGTAATGTGAGGGCTGTAGTTGTCCATCACGATGTGCAGTTTCTGCTCCCGGGGGTATCGTGACCGGAGCCACCTCAGGAATGACAAGATTTCCTTGGCGGTCTTATGTTTCGTGAAGCGGCCATAGAGCCGATCGGTTTCCAGATCGTAGTAGGCCAGGAAGTGACGAACGCCTCCTTTGCGGTTGTAGGTGGCACGCAAACGAGCGACACGTTTGCCCGGCCCCTTGTAGCAATGGCCGTGACGAGGCTGCAAGTTGAGCGGACCGAATTCGTCGATGCACAAACGACGGCCGTTGACAGGCCGGTGTCGATACAAACGACGAATGGCCCGGTATTTCTGGGCAAACAACGGGTCGGTCGATTCCTTCCAGGTCTTGGTCCGCCGCAGTCGCACCTTGTAGCGACGCAGGATTTCGCCCAGCCAACGGATGCTGATGTGGGCAATGATCTTTTGCTCGATCAGATACTGACGCAGCTTGGGAACCGACCACTGGTTCATACCGATCAGCGCAATGGGCGAGCACAAAGCGATTTCCGCGATCCGCTCGCGCAGATCGGCGGTGAAGACACGTTCGGAGCGTACTTGAAACCACGGATACCAGGTAATGCCGTCGATTCCCTGGTCGTTGAAACGATGGATGACGGTCCGAACCCATTGGGCGGAGTAGCCGAGGCGGGCCGCGATGTCGCGGTTGCCAACCCGGCCACGCGACAGAAGCACGACTCGTGCATGCAGGCTGTTCACAGCATTGGCGTGTTGGCGTTTCATGCACAGCAGGCGTTTCTTTTCATGAGGGCGCAAAGGACGTACGATAACAGTATCCATGTTTGGCCTCCTTAGGGTCGAGGACGTCGCCCCCCTAAGGAGACCTCTATTCGTCAGACTGTACTGCGCCCCTAAAACTGGACCACCAAAGTGCGTTTCTTATGGCATAACCGAGGTGGAGTCGGCCGCCCTTCGAAGGTGGATTTAGCGCATTGGTGCCAATCCCGAATGAGAGAAGGCAGGGCGGCATCGTGCCGCCCCATTCGGTCTTGGCCCCTGAGTCGGCGCTCGGGTCGGTTCCCACCGTTGCCCTATCCTCCGCTCAGGTCGGTGTTGTTGTAGCCTCCGAGCGGTTGCTTCGCCACTGCGCCTCGAACTCGCGCGGGGTCAGGTAGCCCAGCGCCGAGTGGATGCGTTTGACGTTGTAGACGTCGTCGAGGAAACGCGTGATGTCCCGTTGGGCATCGGCGAAGTCGCGGTAGTCGGAGAGGTTCACCTCCTCTTCTTTGATGGTGCGCATGAGCCGTTCGGCGTAGCCGTTCTCCCGGGGCTCGCCGACGGTGGCCATGCTGAGTTGGACAGAGAGCGTTTGCAAGCGCTCGACGTAAGCGCTGGCGGCATACTGCACGCCTTGGTCGGAGTGGTGGAATTGTGGCACAGCCACGACCAAGGCGCGCTCCAGGGCCGCCAGGGTGAGTCCTTGGTCGAGGTTTCGGCCCAGGTGCCAGCCGCGGATGTTGCGGGTGAAGACATCCATGAGCACCGCAAGGTAGACGAACTCGGTGCGCAGACGGATGTAGGTGATGTCGGCGACCCAGACCTGGTCCGGCCGCCTAATTTCCAGGTCCGCGACGAGGTTGGGATAGCGCGGAAAGGCGTGTCGGCTGTCGGTGGTGCGTTTGCCGCGTGGCGGTGGGGCGCCGGTGAGGTTGAGCTCGTCCATCCAGCGGCGCACGCGTTTGAAGTTCACCGGCCAGCCGAGGCGGCGCATCATCCAGGTGAGTCGGCGATAACCGTAGGTCGGCCACTCGCCGGCCAAGTCGAGCAAGGCCGACTTGAAGATCGCGCCCTGGTCGAGCACGGCTCGGCTGGTGTAGTAGAGGGAACTGCGTGGCACGCCAAGCAAGCGGCAGACCAGGCGCAGCGGATAGGTCTTGGCGAGCTTCATGGCGACCTCCCGTTTGTGCACGACAGACCAGGGAGCAGCCGCGAGGCTTTTTTTAGGACTTGCAACTCGTAGGCTTGTCGGCCGACGAGTTGTTCGAGTTCGGCGATGCGGACTTGGTCGTGGCTGGTCTGCACGTCCTCCTGGAAGAGGGTGTGCAGACGCTCAAGGACGGCGGCCTTCCAGTGGGCCAACAGCTGCGGCTTGAGATGGTACTTGCGGCAAAGGTCGGCCTGGCTGGAGGTGCCGGTCAAAAGTTCGATGATCAGTTGAGCTTTGAACTCGGCGGAAAAGGACCGGCGAGTGCGAGGCATAATAAAGTCTCCTTGCGAAGTCCAGTATTCATTATGTTACTGGTCCAGCGCAAGGGGCGCACCACACACCTTTGTCGACCCCATGCCGGTGAAGTTGCGCGGTTTCGAGGAGTGTATTCCTGTCATTGGGAGGCAGGGTGCCGAATAGTCGTATGGTTCATCCCATGGGCGACCATTGCAATCACACTCCCAATCCTCGGCCTGGCTCTAATCGGCTTGGAACTCGATTGGATTGAGCCAGGGTTCTTCTGGTGGTCTGTAGTGCTGGTGGTCCTCGTCCTGTGGTGGAGTTCCCAGGAATCGTGGCTCCCGGAATTCTCGGGGAACGATCCGTTCTTCCCACCTGGAACTTGGGACGGGAGGCGGACTATTGACTTCCTCGGAGTCGTGGGCCCCCGCCAGTGGATTCGACATCCGATGTGTGGCGGATGGAATCGACGAGTGAAGGTTGTCTCAGTGTTGGGTGGTTCGAAGTAGCTCGCGGATCAGCGTTGAAGCCTTTTTTCTGGAGTGGAACCTTACATGACTGAATTCCGTATCGAACGTGATTCCATGGGCGAGGTGAAGGTGCCCGCGCAAGCGTATTACGGCGCCCAGACGCAGCGGGCGGTCGAGAACTTTCCGATCTCGGG
>JBKJWE010000374.1:0-2770 GCA_046717045.1 Nitrospiraceae bacterium
GAGTACGGGTGCCCAGGTCAGGAAGGGAAAGCGCCGCCGAAGATCGAGTTCGTAATCGGCTCGAGCCTGCTGGTCCCCCTCGCGCAAGTCCCATTTGTTCACGAGGAGCAGGCAAGCGCGGCCCTGGCGGATGACCAAACCGGCTATCTTCGTATCCTGTTCTGTAACGCCTTCGGATGCATCGAGCAACAAGACGGCCACGTCAGAGCGCCCGATCGCACGGAGCGAACGCGCTACGCTGTAGCCTTCGATCCCGCGGTCGACCTTCCCCCGGCGCCTGATGCCGGCCGTATCGGTGAAGAGATACCGTCGTCCCTGATAGGTCGCGAGCGAATCGATGGAGTCACGCGTCGTGCCCGGCACGTCGCTGACGACGACGCGGTCCTCTCCCAACACGGCATTCACCAATGTCGACTTGCCCACGTTCGGACGCCCCACCACGGCCACGCGAGGAAAGGTGGTTGGTTCACCGCTCTCATCTGGAACGGGAAGAAGTGGATAGACGGCGTCCAACAGATCAGCCACGCCAATCCCATGTTCCGCAGAAACCGGATAGAGATGATCCGTGCCGAGCTGGTAAAAATCCGCCACCAGCGATTCGACCTTGGGGGTATCGATTTTGTTGACGGCGACGAACAGCGGCTTCGTGGCGCCCCGTAGTACGCGCACGACTTCATGGTCGGGGGCCATCAATCCGGTTCGACCGTCCATCACGAGAATCAGGACGTCCGCTTCCGCGATCGCGAGTTCCGATTGCCGCCTAATGAGGGCCAACATGCCTTCTGACGCGGAAGGTTCGAGGCCCCCTGTGTCTACCAGGCGAAACGGCCTGTTCCGATAGGAGGCATCGGCATAGTTGCGATCCCGTGTCACACCAGGGACGTCGTCCACGATGGCAGTCTTCTTGCCGAGGATGCGATTAAACAGCGTCGACTTCCCGACATTCGGGCGGCCGATGATGGCCACCAACGGCACGCGCTGGCCGTCGAGGGGGTTTAACGGGATTGCGGGTTCAGCTGCGGACTTGGTTCGCGGCATAAAAGGATGAGTGGACCGTAGCACAGGATTTTTGGCAAACACAACTCTCGTGAGGTACACTCAACTTAATGATGCTGCTCCCATTCAAGTGGTCCGACATCGACGACGTCCTACTCGACATGGACGGCACATTGCTCGATCGGCACTTCGACAACTTCTTCTTCGAGGAAGAACTGCCGCAGCGTTATGCCGCCCTGCACGGCCTGTCATTTGAAGCATCGCGCGATCGGTTGATGGCGATGTACCGGTCGGTGGAAGGTGAACTGGCCTGGACGGATCTGCACTACTGGACCGAACGAATCGGCATTGATGTCGTGGCCATGCACAAGGAGCTCGACCACCTGATCGGTTATCTGCCGGGGGCAGAAGCGTTTCTTGCGGAACTGAAGCGGCGGGGAAAACGAATCACCCTTCTCACGAACGCCCATCGCACCGGCGTGGAGGTCAAGACGGCTAAGACAGGATTGAATCGTTTGGTGGATCGAATCGTCGATGCGTTTGAAGTGGGCTATCTCAAGATGCGGCCGGAATACTGGCCGACTTGCCAACGGCTGGTGGGATTCGAGCCGAAGCGCTCACTCTATATCGACGATGACGAAGGCTGTCTTGTTGCGGCCCAACAGTTCGGCATCGCTCAGATTATCCATTGTGCCAAGTCGAGTTCGCAATTGCCGGCGATTGCTTCAAAATCGTTTCTCTCAGTGGAACGCCTTCCCTCTCTCATGAACTGACGGAAGTCTTGCTTGCGTTCTTACGTGTCAGTTCTGCCTCGCGCTGGCCCGCCCGCGATACATCGATCCGCCGAGTCGCGGAACAGTCTGCATCACGAATCGATCTAGTTCTGCTGTCGAGAATCCCGCCTGCTCAATGAGCTGATCGATCCGCCTGTTCAGGTTACACCCGCAGCCGATGATCCGCTGAATAGGGTTGAGCCGGTCCTGCCATTTCGCCATCTTCTCGTCCTCGCTTCGGCCATGTTCAAGAAACAGAAATCGTCCAGTTGGTTTGAGCACGCGGCGCACTTCTTGGAGCGCTCGTACCGGATTGGGAATGGTGCAGAGGGTCCAGGTGCTGACCGCCCAATCGAAGGTATCGTCGTCGAAGGGAAGTGCCTCTGCGCCGACGCGTTTGACCTCGATGGGAAAGGTCGCCTCCTTGCCGCGCCGCGCAAGTCGCTCAGGCAACCATGTCGCCGGCTCCACGGCATGGAGCGACGTGACGTGCTTAGGGTAATGGGGCAGGTTGAGTCCTGTCCCGAGCCCGATTTCCAATACGGTGCCGGAGGTTTGTGCGAGCAGTTCACTCCGAAGCCGCTGAAACTCCGTGCCGCTCATGATTCGGTCCATCAGGCGGGGAAAGATATAGCAGGCGTAGAGTCCCATAGTCCTTTGGTAGGTGCTCCGATCCCCCTCCGTGGAATGGTCGGTACCGGCGGTGGCCGATACTATACCCCATAAAGCTCTCCCCTCGGTCTCAATTCTTGTTGCCCCCGCTGATCGTGTGTTAGAGTCCTGCGTCATTTTCTCCCGTCACTTCGGTACTGTCTCGTTATGAGTAAAACCTTCGATCACCGGGCGATTGAGGCCAAATGGCAGGCCCATTGGGAACAGCATCGGCCCTTCCGTGCCGTCGATGACCGATCAAAGCCCAAATTCTATTGTCTCGACATGTTTCCCTATCCCTCCGGCTCCGGTCTCCACGTCGGCCATCTTGAGGGATACACCGCGACCGA
>JBKJWE010000375.1:0-5643 GCA_046717045.1 Nitrospiraceae bacterium
ACATATTGGATACACATTGCACGCTCGATCGATCGAGTGACGCTGCACAAAGATCGCTGCTCGGAAGTCCCGTCGATTCAATCTTCCACGGATTATTGGGCGGGCGGTTGGTTCGACTATCCGGACAAAGAGCGCGCGCTTGCGGCGATGGAGCAAGCCGGTGCTACCGAGCAGCGCAACTGCGTCCTCTGTAAACCTTAGATACGAAGTGCTGAGGACTGAGTGCTGAGATCTGAGTGAAGCACTCAATGCTTAAGTCCCAGCACTCAGCACTCACATCTCAGCACTGTTTTTAATCCGATGCCACGACTTGCGCTCCTCTTGACTACTTTGATCTGGGGCGCGACATTTCCCGCCACGAAAGCGGCGCTTGAGCAGATCCCGCCGCTTTCGTTTCTCTTCCTTCGGTTCCTTCTTGGTGCGGTCCTCATCATCGGTTGGTTGTTGGTTGCGCGTCATCGGCTGCACCGGGATCGTGCGATCCGACGTGCGAGTGCCATCGCGACAGTATGGTTGTTTTTGGGGTACCTGCTCCAAACCGTGGGACTTCGCTATACGAGCGCATCGAACTCGGCCTTTATCACGGCCCTGTATGTCATCATTGTGCCATTGATTCTCCGACGATTCGATCGCCGGGTGGGGCTGTCTACGGGCATTGCCACCGTCGGGCTCTGGTTCTTGGTGAAGCCCAGCGCGTCAGTGAACGTGCGCGATCTGATGACCCTCGGCTGTTCATTTGCCTTTGCCGCGCATATCGTGGTGCTCGAACGCTTCACGCGCGAAGTCGATTCGCCATCGTTCCTGGCCTGGCAGATGATGGCGATGGTGGTGTTGTTGGCTCCGATGCCGTGGGTCGACGGCGTAGTGGCTGCCGCCTTTGCGCCCACGCCGGTGTTGCTGATCGGACTTGGCGTGACCGGCGGCTTGGCGACAGGCGCCTTCGCGGTACAACTCTGGGCGCAACGGCTGTTGCCGGCTCAGCAAGTGGCGTTGATCTTTGCGTCGGAACCGGCTTATGCGGCCTGGTTATCGTGGTACTTTCTGGGAGAGTCCTTGGACCTCCAGGGGTGGTTCGGAAGCGCGTTGATTCTGATTGCAGTCGTGATTGGGGCGTTCGCGAACACCTCGCAGCCCATGACTACCCATGCCGCTCAGCCGGCGTAACCCGAAGAATCGAGACATCGCATGGCGCAAAAGTTTGGGAACGGACGGTGGGCGAAGGAGGGGTTTTTGGATAATCGTGTCGAGGGGATCGTGGTCGGACGAATCGTGTTTGCGGTCATCGGACCGGTCGATCTCTATCTACAGGGGAACTTCAAACCCGATATTGCCGGTCAGCTTATTCAATTTCACAATCCGCTGTTTGAAGATGAGGATCTTGCCGGTCAGGTCATCGGCGATCTGGAGAATCCGCAGATCGGGACGGTAAACTTGATCTCGTTCGATCCGCACCCCAATCTCGCGCCGCATCCGTACATCGAATGGTTTTCGGTGCGGAAGAATCACTATCGTATCGAACTGCAGGCCGGTGAGGCCTGGGTGGTGCCCACAGCTGAAATCGGGGCGTTGGATCAGGAAAGCCGACGTATCCGAGAGACAGGCGCAGGCCGGACAATCGAACGGCCAAGCCGTGAAGAGTCTGACTGGGTGTAGGGGAGCGAAACGGAGCTCTTACGAGGCGAGTTCGGCGACGACTTCCTGCTTCGGCTTACCTTCCCGAACGTACTCAGGCACATCCCGGACATCCCACACCAGGCCGACCAACTCCATAGCCTTCAAACCGTAGTAGGTCATGTCGATTTCCCACCAATAGAAGCCCTGGCGGGTCGATGCTGGGTAGTAGTGATGATTGTTGTGCCAGCCTTCTCCCATCGTGATGAGCGCGAGAAAGAAATTGTTGCGGCTGGTGTCACCCGTGTCGTAGCGCTGCGAGCCATACACATGAGAGAGCGAATTAATCGTGCAGGTGCCATGGATCAGCACGACGGTCGAGATGAAAAATCCCCAGATCAACATTTGGGGGCCGTTGGTGCCGAGCTCCGGCGCATAGAGTTCGAACAGTTTTCCGAGTCCGAACATCCCGAACCCGGCGAGGGTTGGGACCAGAATATCGAAACGGTCCAGAAATCGGAGCTCCGGATATTTCGCAAAATCCGCAATAGCCTTCAGCCGCGGCGCAAAATGTGTCTGTGATGTAAACCATCCGATGTGCGACCAGAGAAATCCGCCATGTCTCGGGGAGTGCACATCATCCAGTGTGTCCGATGCAATGTGATGATGGCGATGGTGGCCGGCCCACCAGAGTGGACCGCGTTGGGCGCAAGACCCACCCAGCACAGCGAACGCAAACTGACAGGCCCTGGTCGTCTTGAACGTTCGGTGAGAAAAGTAGCGATGGTACCAGCCCGTAATCGCAAACATGCGGACGAAGTAGAACACGCCGGCGACGGTTACTGCGGTCCAGCTCCAGCCCACCCAGATGACGCCAAGACACATGGCATGCACGGCAATGATCGGCACGCAGCGGAGCCAGTCCATCTTCGGCACGCCGTCCGTCTTGATGTGTTCGAGTCCAGCCCAGGAGTCGACCCAACGGAGGACCGTCAACCACAGGTCCTGAGCTTTGGTCGGTTGTATTGCGCGCACTTCTGACATTCGATTACCTCCAGGTCAGGATCGTCGATACAATAGGGATTGGGAACAACGCGCCGGACACTCCGGTCAGACAGTCGAACATCGCGGCGCTTGAAAGAGTTCGTGAGGCAGGCCGCAGACGCTGGATTCCCTTCAGACAAGTGTGCAATCCAGCCCGGTAACGAAGGCTCATTATACACAGGTCCTGCTGAAAAAGGAAACCCTGCGTTTGCGACGGCCGATCTGACAGTCTGATTATACCGGATTGCCTTTGCCTGTCTACTGTTTCGCCGGACTCTGTGAGCCCGGGGTGGGTCGGCTCGGCGGCTGCCGGGCGCGAATTTGACACTCCGATGGAGGCCTCTCTAGAATGCCCAAATGCCAAACGATCGCTTTCTGAAAGCCTGTCGGCGCGAGCCGGTCGACTGTACCCCGGTTTGGTTTATGCGCCAGGCGGGGCGCTACATGGCCGAGTATCGTTCGCTTCGCGCGAAACATTCGATGCTCGACCTCTGCAAGACCCCCGAGCTGGCCGCCCAAGTAACCCTGCAACCGATCGATCGATTTCCTCTCGATGCCGCCATCATTTTCGCCGATATTCTGCTCCCTCTCGAAGCCATGGGGCTGCACCTCGAGTTTGCAGAAGGCGAAGGACCGGTCATCCATAACCCGGTTCGTGAGAAGGGTGATGTCGAGCGGCTGAAGAACATCGATGGGAGCGAGCTGGACTATGTCGCAGAAGCTATTCGTCAGGCTCGCAAAGCCTTAAATGGGCGGGTGCCCCTGATCGGATTCGCCGGTGCACCCTTTACGTTAGCCAGTTACGCGATTGAAGGGGGCGGGTCGCGTAATTATGTCGAGACTAAACAGATGATGTATGGCGAGCCACAGATCTGGCACAAGCTCATGGACAAACTTGCCCGGGTGGTGACTGGGTATCTCCGACGGCAAATTCACGCCGGCGCGCAGGCGATTCAGCTCTTCGATAGTTGGGTGGGCTGTCTCTCGGCCGGCGACTATGCCGAGTATGTCGCGCCGCACGTGCAGGTGATTTTTGAGGGATTGAAGCGTGAAGGGGTACCGATGATCCATTTCGGTACGGGCACCACCGCGATCTTGCGGCAAATGCGCGAGGCCGGGGGCGACGTCATCGGCGTCGATTGGCGCATCCATCTCGACGAGGCCTGGACCATGATCGGCTACGATCGCGCCGTGCAGGGCAACCTTGATCCTGTCACGCTGTATGCCCCGCTGCATGAAATCGAGCGCCGCGTCGAAGACATTCTGCGCCGGGCCGGCGGCCGGAACGGACACATTTTCAATTTGGGTCACGGCATTCTGCCGACGACTCCCGTCGATCGTGTCGCCGCCACGATCGACATGATTCACAAGCTCAGCCAACGGTAGGAGCGCTCGGCTGGTATGGCAGACAGACCGAGACCCATTGCCGTCCTGTTGATGGCGATGGGTGGGCCGGACAGCTTGGAAAACGTGGAGCCGTTCCTGCTCGATGTGCGAGGCGGGAGGCCGACACCGCCTGAATTGGTGGCAGAAATTCGAGAGCGCTATCGGGCGACCGGCGGGAAGTCGCCTGCCGTAGGGATTACTCAAGCAGTTGCAAAAAAATTGGAACAGCGGCTGAACAAATCCCGCGCTGAGCGCTATCGCGTCTTTGTCGGTCTCCGCCATTGGCGCCCGTTTATCAAGGATACCTACGCCGAGCTGTTGGGCGGGTGTCCCGAGCAGGTCATCGGCGTCTGCATGGCGCCGCAACAGTCTTCGTTGAGTACCGGCGCCTATCGCAAGAAAGTGGAGGAGGCGCGCACTGCACTGCAGTGCGACGGTCCCGTGAGTTATGTAGGCAGTTGTTATCGGCATCCGCAGTTCATTGCCGCCATTGTCGCCAACATTCAGCAGGCTCTCTTGCAATTTCCCGTCGATGCGCGCGCGGTGGTGCCGGTGCTATTTACCGCTCATAGCTTGCCTGAACGGATTGTGGCGGCGAAGGATCCCTATCCCGAGGAAGTCAACGGAACCGTAGAGGCGGTGACGGCGTTATTGGGGAACCAACCGACCCGTTTTGCCTATCAGAGCCAGGGCCGATGCGGCGAAGCCTGGTTAGGCCCCACGGTTGAATCAGCCATCGAGGATCTTGCGCGTGAAGGCTGTCGACATGTGCTGGTCGCGCCGATCGGGTTTCTCTGCGACCACGTGGAAACGCTCTACGATATCGATATTGAACTCAAGCAGTCGGCGGCGGGCCGAGGCATCCAACTTGAACGGATCGCGATGCTCAACGATTCTCCTGCGATGATCGAGATCCTGGTCTCCGTGCTTGCGGCTCATGAGTCCGCGCTCGTCGTTCCCTCGTGAATCCCCCCCGCACAGTCGCCATCGTCGGTGGAGGCATTTCCGGTCTCGCCACGGCGTTTGCGCTCTATGAACAGGCAGCGGGAGCCGGTCTGTCCATCCGTTGCACGATCCTTGAAGCGGGTCCCACTTGGGGGGGGAAAATCGTTACGCATCGGATCGGCGATCTCGTCACAGAAGCAGGGCCCGATTCCTTTCTGTCGAACAAGCCGGCCGGGCTCGACCTCTGCGAGAAGCTTGGACTCACGAAGCAGTTAATCAACACCAACGAAATGGAGAAGAAAGCCTTCGTCTATTCGGGCGGGCGCCTCCGGGAATTGCCGGAAGGGCTGGTGGTCATCACGCCGGGGCAGATCGGTCCATTCCTTCAGAGCGGATTGTTGAGCTGGACGGGGTTGGTTCGTATGGGGTTGGACCTTGTCATCCCGGCGAGGCGATCGTCCGACGACGAGTCGCTCGCCTCGTTCTTTCGTCGGCGGTTCGGCGCACAGGCGTTCGAGCGCATGATGGAGCCCCTGATGGCTGGAATCTATGCGGGCGAAGCCGAGCAGATGAGCCTCCGCGCGACCTTTCCAAAGTTCGTCGAATTGGAGCAACAACATGGGAGCGTGATTCGTGGGATGATGGCGGCGCGACAAT
>JBKJWE010000376.1:0-4730 GCA_046717045.1 Nitrospiraceae bacterium
ATGGCTATGTGGTCTTGAAGAAGCCGTTTACGTCGAGCGAGGTTGTCGTGATGGCGGGTGGAGGATCGGCAGGGCGGATGCAGACGGCGATCCATTGCGCTGATGACGAGAAGAGTTTTAAGCTGCCGCATGGAACGGGGTGTTGTTGAGGGCGGTATGGTTAATCTTTCTTGCTCGCGCCCGGCGTGTGAAGGAGAAAGGAGCAGCCTGGTCGTCCTCCTGCTCGCCGAACGCGCACATCTGCTTATAGGATGAGGCACTGGATGTGAACGATGTGCCCGTTCAATGCGCGCATTCGAGGAGCAACCAGGCCGCCTTGTGAAAAGAAAGGCAAGCGAGCTTGGAAGGATCATTGATAAGGGCGGTGCTCGCTCCACGTGCGCAGTGGAACCAATCACGGGCACCGTTCTGGGGAAATAATCAGCAAGCTCGGGAGGAGCATTTGTATGTGAGGATTCGTTTGACGCGCAAAATCAAGGGCGCGCTCGGTCCCCCCCCCGCTGGGAGGGCGACAAGTTCTAAGGGGAAACGAGGAACCTATAGCAGCAAATAAAGACTCGCTTCACTGGAAACTGTTCTGCCTTTCCCGCAGAACGCCTGCACTCTATGCTAGTGGAATCAGGCGATCAACGTCCCTCATCCCTCTAAAGCGGGAGGAGATTTGCGCCAAGTTCTTTCATTTCTTGTCACATTTCACAGGCTCGCTATGCGATCGCGCCTTCTGATACCCTACCGCCGAAAACCGTACGGTGAAATCTCCGC
The DNA here is from genome assembly GCA_046717045.1 of Nitrospiraceae bacterium. Taxonomy (GTDB): domain Bacteria; phylum Nitrospirota; class Nitrospiria; order Nitrospirales; family Nitrospiraceae; genus JBKJWE01. The sequence continues at coordinate 763 of JBKJWE010000376.1, forward strand.
TGGAATCAAGCCGTTCCGCAATCCCCTTCTTTCGGGGCAGGCGACTGGTCTCGGCATTGCAACCTTTCACCAGCATTGCCATTCACCAAAGGAGACCGGCCATGTCCTTATTGATGATCGTGATGCTCATGAGCCTTTTCCCTTTCCCGACGCTCGGAGCCCTGATGCTTGCCGAGCGCGTCATGCACCCTGAGCAAAAACCACTGCGCTAACCAGGAGCAGTTACCGTTGCACACCACAATACTGTAGGAGGGTATGAGCAACCTTCGTCATCAATTCCGCATTCCCGTCCAGCGTCGCGGCTTTGTGACGCATGGGAAGCAGACCACGCTCTGCGAAGTCTTGGACCTCACAGAGAACGGAATCCTCTTCAGCACAGAGCTCCCGCTCACGGTCAATGAGACGATCCGTATCGAATGCCAACTCGACGGCGAGTGCCTCCTGCACTGCGAGGTGCTCGTCACCCATGCACAGCCGCCGCGCTTCGGCGGCCGGATCACGCAACTGTCTCCGGAACACCAAGTACAACTCGCCCAATTCATCGAGCGGCTCATCCGGGCCAGCATGGAGGGTCTGTAGCGATGGCGCAGCCTCGCCTGGAGCCTCTCCCCAACCTTGGTGCCCCTTCACAGGTCGTGCCGATGCTCTGCCTGCTGGGGGTTGTGGCGCTGCTCAGTTCGATCACCCCAACGGTGAAGTACGTATATCTGAATAGCGGCTTAGATTTTCTCGATGTCGCCAGTGGGCGCATCGTCATCGGCTTCCTCTTTCTCGCTGGGATCACCGCCTGTCTGGATTGGAGAGGGCTCTATGCCCTGCGCTTCTCCGATGGAGCGCAGTTGGGTGCGGTTGGCGCGCTGGGTGTTGGGTCCTATGCCGTCGCCGCCTGGGGTTTGGGGTACACCAGCGTCACCCACTACGCGCTGGTGTACAGCCTGCTGCCGACCTTCATGGCGCTCTTCAGCTGGGCCCTCGGCAAAGATCGGCCATCGCTCTTCAGCCTGCTCGGCATGCTCCTCTCCTGGATGGGCTGCGTGATCGCCCTTTCTCAGGGCCTTGAGGCCGGCACGATGGGATTCGGCATGGGGGACGCGCTCGTTCTTCTTTTTACCGCCATGATGGCCGCCCATATTGTCCTGAGCACACCGATCGTCCGGCGTCATGGCTTGCTCACAGCCAACACGGCCATGTTCGGTACGAGCGCGCTTCTCGTGTCTGGATGCTCCGTCGCTTGGGGCAACACCGCTCCGCACGTAAGCGCTTCATGGGACGTGTGGGGCGCAGTCCTGTTCATTGGACTGGGGACCGCCGGCGTCTTCCTCCTTCGCTGTCAGTCGCTGAAAACTCTGACCCCGGCGACGGTGGGGGCCTATCACAACCTGATTCCCATCACGACCATCATCCTGGCGCATGTGTCGTTGGAGGAACCCCTCACCACACAGATGATGATCGGCGCATGCGCGGTCATGCTCGGCACCGAACTGGTCAGACGCGCGCACGCGCTTGGCCTGTGGTTCGATCAGGCACGCAGGGCACAGACCTCCTCGTAGTAGGCCCTCGCCCACCCCACCATTCAATCGTGTGTTCAATGGAAATGATTGAGCCGGGCCAGTCGGCCCGTTCGAGAAGAACAGAACCCATTAGGAACGAGGTCCTGCGTCGTGCGGTTGCTCGAGTACGGCGGCCCGCCCGCCGACGAGAGCCAAGCAGAGCAGGCCTAACCCGATCCAGACCAGTTCTCTGAATCGCCGCAGGAGTGCGAAGGTGATGCCGGTCACATCGCTGTAGCCGAAGGCCTTGAGGAGGAGCAGATTCCCGCCGTCTTGGGCCCCGAGACTGCCGGGGATAAAGAAGGTGCCGCCTTTGATGAAGACGGAGAGCGCGCCGATCGCAACAGCCGAGAGCGCCATCGCAGGCCCGCCCAGATAGTGGATGATCACGTACACTTCCGCTGCCTCGGCCATCCAGCCGAGAAAGAACAATCCCGTTGAGGTGTAAAACGCCGGACGATGGTTGGTGTAGAAATTGAGAATGGTCCGATCCAGCGACCGAAGCTTTTCTTCTCGAGCTTCCAAGAATCCAATTCTGATTCCAATCTTTCGCAGAAATTCCAAGATCCAAGTGAACAGACCTTTGCGCTGCACGAAGAGGAAGGCCGCTGTCCCGAACGTGAGGAGCCCGACGCTCAAGAGCGCCGCGGCGACCGTTTGGCCTGACGAGCCGTTTTCACCGAGCAACCAGAAGCTGAGCGCGATGCCCAGCAAGATAAACAGCACTTCTGCGATCGTCATCGTCGTCTTGGCGATGACGACGGAGGCCAAACCGTCGACCATCGGCACATTGTGCTTCTTGAGCAGATAGGCCTTGAGTGGCTCCCCGCCCACATAGGCAGTCGGTGTCGTCATGTTCACCACTTCGCCGGCAGTACGAATGGCGAGGAGTCCCCAGAAGGGCACGTGCTGCGCGGAGGGACCGAGCGTGACCTTCCAGCCGTAGGCCTCGATCACGTACATGATCAGGGAGGGAATCAGCATGACGAGCAGCGCCGTCGGCCCGAGCTTCGCGGTCGCGTCGTAGATGTTGCCAAGACCGATATGCCAAACGATGAGACCGAGAGTGAGAAGACCGATGACTAGGAGGATAAGTCTAAGCACAGGAGATCGCTGACGGACGAAGCACCCACACCATTACACAGGCAAATACCATCGAGCCAACGGCGGCCATCCAGAGGAACCAGTCAAGCTTCCCAAAAACTGCGAACAGCAGCACGATCACGGAGAAGTCGCGGCTGGCGACATTCTTTAGCATGAAGTCAGACCAGGAGGCATGCACAGGTGTCTTCCATTCGCTCGCGGTTTTGATTTTCTGCGCCTTGTTCACGAGCGTGAACGATAAGGCGTTGCCAAGAATTGCTGCCGCGCCTAAAGCCAGCGGCACCCACGCGCCTTCCTGCCCGATCCTGCCAATGTAGGCTCCTGCTGCGATGCCGGCAAAGATGGCCATGTGCACGACGTTGTCCATGGCAATGTCCAGCCAGGCGCCGAAGGGCGATTCGGTAAATGTGAGGCGCGCAACTTCGCCGTCGCAACAATCGATGACGGCCGCCAGCTGAAACAGCATTGCTGCAATGACCCCCCCGGCATAGGAACCGACACCGAAGACCGCGGCGGCGATGAGTCCGATCCCCGTCGCAACCAACGTGACGGCGTTCGGTGAAGCTCCGATTGCCAGGAAGCCACGCGTGAACCAGCGGGAGAGCTTCCGATTGAAGTAACGATCGACGAACCCTTCGAACTCGCCCTTGAGCGAAGAGAACAGTTTGCGCTCGGCTGCCTGCACATCGGAGGGCTCTGAGACAGGCTGATACCAATGAGCTTGGTTCGCGGCCGCCTCGACAATACGCACACGCCCTTCGCCAGCTGCACGCTCGAGCCAGACACGAAGGGGCACCGTTCCCTGCGCCACACCAAATTGGGTCGCGGCGCTCATCAGGGAAGCCGGAAGTACGACCAGATCGGCAGCCACCAGAGGCGACGGTTCGCGTCTCGGCACACCGAAGGCGAGTAATCGATCTCCTTGGACCTTCACGCCCGGCAAGGAACTACGGCGCGGCTGCTCGTGTGCGGATTCCCGATGCGCGACCACGATGGCCTGTCCCTCTTGGACGTCCCGACGCAACTGCTCGATCAAGGGGCGAGAGAAGACCCCCCCGATCCCCGAGAGGAGACAGAACCCGCCCGCTTCTGCGGCGAGCGATTCCCAGGTACGCGGGTCGTCCAACGGAAATTCTCGAATAGGCATCCAGCGCACAGGAATCATCAGGCGAGGCCCTTTGCCCACCGCCTGCTTCAATTGATCTTCCTCCGAACCGACCAGCACGATGAGCTGGCGAATGCCGGCCCGCTGCAGCGTGAGCACGGTACGTTGGAAAAGACCGATCCCGACCACCTGCGTCAGCGGCCCGACAG
>JBKJWE010000377.1:0-4626 GCA_046717045.1 Nitrospiraceae bacterium
AGCCGTACCGGTTTCTTTCACATAGAGCCGATACAGCGACTGATATTTGTTGAGGGATTTTTCGATTTCGCCGGTGGCTCTGATGCGGGCCTCGATCAATTCCCACATGAACTTGGCGCTGGCCCCACCGATCACCGTAACCCCCATGCGGTGGAAGTCTTGCAAGAACTGCCAGACTTCGCTGTTCCCCGACACGTCGATGATAAGATCCATGCGTTCGAGATCGAGGAGGCGGCGGTAGTCGCGGGTCATGGGAATACCGAGGCGTTTGGCAAGGGCGAGGCCGGGGGCTTTCGGATTGATCTCTGCGACGCCGACGATCTGGACGAGCGGGTCCGTGGCGAAGATTTCCATGAGCGCCGTCCCGCCGCGCCCTGCGCCGATGATGGCCACGTGGGTGGCGCCAGAGGCGCGGGTCTTTCGGGCACGTTTCACGCGTTTGGCTTGGACAGTCGGCATCTCAGAGCCTCGGGACGACGGACGCGTTCTCTCAGAGACGGACAGGGAAATGGAACGACCGGTGCGAGGGCGGAGTGGGGATGAACGGGCTCCTGTCAACGCTCGCGGCGCTGCTGGGCCAGCGTTCTCAGCTCGTCCATGAACTGGTCGATGTCTTTGAATTCACGGTAGACGGAGGCAAAGCGGACATAGGCGACTTGATCGAGTTGATGCAGTTCCTTCATCAATTCTTCGCCGACGATCCGGCTCTCGATTTCTGTTTCGCCCATCTCTTGGATACGCTTCTCGATGCGATCCGTCACGGTTTCGATGGTGGCCGTGCTAATAGGCCGCTTTTCGCAAGCTTTCTTGAGTCCGGCGAGAATCTTTGTGCGATCGAAGGTCTCCCGCCGGCCGTCTTTCTTGACGACCATCGGCAGGATTTCTTCGACCCGCTCGTAGGTGGTATAGCGACGCTTGCAGCCGAGACATTCGCGCCGCCGGCGGATGACCTCGCCTTCCTTGGCCATGCGCGAATCGACGACCTTGTCTTCGAGTTCATCGCAAAAGGGACATTTCACGAGCGGCGCCTTGTCCTGTCCGGGCCGTTAGTAGGCGTAAAAGATCGGGAACCGATTGCAGAGCGCTTTCGCCTGGACACGGACGTCCTCGATCACGGCCGGATCTTGCCGATGTTGAAGCACCCGGTCCACCAGCTCCACAATGGTCTTCATATCCGCCTCGCGCATTCCCCTGGTGGAGACGATCGGCGTTCCCAATCGAATCCCGCTGGCCACAGCTGGAGGCTTCTCGTCGTACGGCACCGCGTTCTTATTCACGATGATCCCGGCTGCGTCGAGGGCGGCATCGGCTTCCTTGCCGGTGATATTTTTGTTGGTCAAATTGAGCAACATGAGATGGGTATCCGTGCCGCCCGAGACAATCTTATAGTCGCGCTCGAGTAATCCTTGGGCGAGGGCGCGCGCATTTGCGATGACTTGCTGCTGGTAGCGCTTGAATGAGGGTGACAGTGCTTCTTTGAACGCGACAGCTTTCGCGGCAATCACGTGCATCAGCGGGCCGCCTTGCATACCGGGGAAAATGAACTTATCGACGGCCTTGGCATGCTCAGCCTTGCACATGACCACGCCGCCGCGCGGTCCCCGGAGCGTTTTGTGCGTCGTGGTCGTCACGAAGTCGGCATAGGGAACAGGGCTGGGATGGAGATCAGTGGCGATGAGACCCGCAATATGCGCGATGTCGACCATCAGATAGGCGCCGACAGCTTTGGCGATCTCTTGAAACTTTGGAAAGTCGAGCGTACGCGCATAGGCGCTGGCGCCGACCACGATCATCTTGGGACGGCAGTCTTCGGCGATCTTGCGCACGGCTGCGTAGTCGATCGTTTCGGTCTGGCGATCGACGCCGTACGAAAACGCTTTGAAGATGATGCCGGAGAAATTGACTTTGCTGCCGTGGGTGAGGTGGCCGCCCTGCGCCAAGTCCATCCCGAGAATCGTGTCCCCAGGTTTGAGGACGGAGAGGTACGCCGCCATGTTGGCCTGCGACCCAGAGTGCGGCTGCACGTTTACGTGCTCGGCGCCGAAGATCTGCTTGCAGCGCTGGATGGCGAGTTCTTCAACCGTATCGACATGCTGGCAGCCACCATAGTACCGCTTGCCTGGGTACCCCTCGGCACACTTGTTGGTCATGAGGGAGCCCTGGGCGGCAAGCACCGCAGGGCTCGCGAAGTTCTCTGAGGCAATCAGGAGAAGTTTATCCCGCTGCCGCACTTCCTCGGCTTCGATGGCTTGATAGACGTCCAGATCTGTTGATTTAAGCGCGTCGAGTGAACCGACTGCATCTTTCATCACGACTCGTTCCTCATTTACGCTTCGGCCGCCACGGTCTCGGCGTCCTGCTTCTTGATCACGCGCACGGTCACTGTGGCCGTCACGTCCCGCGGCAGCTTGACCGGGACCGTGAAAGAACCGAGTTCCTTGATGGGTTGTGCCAGCTGGATCTTGCGGCGATCCACGGTAAAGCCTTGGGCGGCCAGCCCTTCCCCGATGTCCTTTGTCGTAACCGAGCCGAACATCTTGTCGTCCTTCCCGACCTGGGCTTGGACAGTCAACGTGACCGCGGAAATTTTCTTGGCATGGGCTTCAATCTCGAGCTTTTCCTTCTTGGCCCGCTCGCCTGCCACCCGCTTAACGTGTTCGAAGGCCTTGATGTTCCGATTGTTTGCCTCAACAGCCTTCTTTCGCGGCAGCAAGAAGTTACGCGCGTATCCGTCTCGGACATCGATCAGGTCGCCCAGGTGGCCGACCCCTTCCATCGTTTCTTGTAGAATGACCTTCATGCCCATAACTCCTTCTGTTGGAAAGGAAAAGAGGATACTGGGGGAAGTGGCCAAAAGTCAATTCGCTCCATGACTGCAGAGAGGTCTTCACTCGAAGGAGAGGCGGGGATTCGCGTCGCCTCAATCCCCTGCCTTCTGCTGGACAGGCACAAGAAACCGACCGTATGATGGCGACCATCACGGAAAGATGGGCTCTTCGAACGATCCATGACCGCGCGGGACCTCATTGAAATCTGGGCGCTCCGGCTTGATACCGAACAGGAGCGCGTGAGCAGAGATGGGCGTGATCAGCCGATGACTTCGGTCACCGGACGGCTGCTGCAGACGGTCGGCACGCTCCATCTGTACGAATTCACCCTGCCGCCCGGTTCTCACCTTGATAGTGACACGCCCCTCTCGATCATTCTCCCCGACGATGATATAGACCCAACCGAAGGGATCGTGTTGGGCGGGCAAGACCATATCGTGTTGGTGCAGACCTTCGATGCGATCGGACCAACCGTGACGAACGTCACGCTCCTGCCCGATCGAGCGGGATTCTTGGGCACGGCGGCCACCCGTTTACGAGACATGCTCGCGCAGACGGATGCCTATCGCCTAGGGCCGGCGGATCGGCTGGCGCCGCTGCTTGAAACGACAACGAGCGTTGGCGAAACGGCTGGTGTCGAGTCGTCGCTCCTCACGACCATCTGGTCCCATGACCGTGCCGCTCAGCGGCAACGAGTCGCGACGGTCGCAATCGAATTGATCAAGGCGAACAAGCGCATTCTGGTCGTGTGCCCCGATCATCGTGCAGCCGATGAACTGGCTGGCGCGATCGCACGCGCGATGAAGGCCATCGGGATCATGTACAAAACCTGGATGAGCCGCTATGAAATGGCGCTCACGCAGCAGGTCGCCGGCATCGGGATTCACGAGGTGGGCTTCGAAGCGCAAATGCATCAGTTCTATGCCAAGTCGCGCGCGGATAAAGCGGCACTCCGGCGCAAGTATGAGCGCTTTCGTGAGTTGACACCGATCTTGGCCTATAAAGGGCAAAAGCAGAAAGACCTGGATGAAGTGCGCCTCTTGGAATGGCGATTATTCACGCAGCTCAGCGACTTCCAGGCCAAGACCAAAGAGGTCAGTGCCACGCTCGCAGAATATGAAAACTTGCCGCTGCTGCGCCGACTCAGCATGCAGGCTGTCGGAAAGAATGTGGAGTCGTTGCAGCAGTACCGCGCGCTCTACGAAAACCAGATCAGCGGACTGATGCAGGAACTCGACATCGCGAAAGCGCGCATCGCGGAATTGGCGCCGGAAGCGGCGGTGCCCAAAGACATGCGCCCGGAGTTTGACGAACTCAAAGAAGACATCGTCCGGCTCGGCGGGACGAAAAAGATTCGGGAGTTGCTGGCCGCCGAGGAAGACACGAACCGGCAAGCGTTCATTCAGAACCGCCGGCTTGTCATTACGACTGCGTCGCGCGTGTTGAGCGATCCCCTCTTCAATCGTGTACGATTCGATGTCTTGATCGCGGATAACGCTCCAAGGATCTCCGCTCCCTCGCTCTTGGCCGCAGCGGGGCTCGCGCGCGAACGGATCGTCGTGAGTGGTGACCCACGCGATATCGCCATCGCAGGTCTCTGGGCTTCCCAAGATCTGTCGGCACAGGAGGTCCAGTAAGAAACACACCCGCTTGACGTGCACGCTCGGAATTCATGATAATCCGTCTTCCTAACTCTCTCCGAGAGGGGGATATTCAAATAAGCCTAGAACGCGGCTGGAAGACATTTTCAGCAGCCTGACATGCCGAAGTGGCGGAACTGGCAGACGCACTAGATTCA
>JBKJWE010000378.1:0-5581 GCA_046717045.1 Nitrospiraceae bacterium
GGCTTCACCGGCTTGATCGCGTATGACGATGAGGAGGGAAGGACTGGTCGAGATCGGTGCGCGATGGCGAAGCCAGGTGTCGTAGGCTGTCCAATCAAGCGCGGTGAACGTCGCAGGAGCCAGCGCCGTGAGCGCGAGCGAGAGAACGGTAGCGACGAGGCCGATAGCGACAGCCTGGAGCCAGATCGATCGGAGGAAGACGCGCCAGGATTGTGCGAAGTCCATCATGGATGTGATGCCTATGGCTGCGGCACAGGTTCAGCCAAGATGGCCTGGATTTCTGATTTAGGCAGGCCCTTCAGCAGCTCTTTGGCTTTCTGTCGATCCGGCGGAAGACCGATCCCCTTCACATAGATTCGTGCCAGGTTTTTCTTGGCCGGCACGAAGCCTTCGCCGGCTGTCGTCTCGAAACAGACGAGGATGGTCTTGTCATAGGGCTTCAGGTGGGATTCCCATCCCTGTTCATAGAGACGGGCGAGTTCGACCTGGGCGACGTCGCTGAGGGCATAGCCTTCTTGCAGGAGCGTCGAGAGCGCATAGTCCGCGCGATTCTGTTTCAACAATGTCGTGCCCAACGTGTCGCTCTCTCCCTCGCGGGTGAGATGGGGGAGTTCTTCCCATAGCTTGTTGCGATAGCCCTGAAAGGCGTCCCAGGCCTCGCGGCGTTTCTTCTCCGGTTGAGTTAAAGACAGGGCTTGGCGTCGTAATTGCGAGAGTGAGGCAGCAGCAGGCTGATGGCCCAATTCGACGGCCTTGCTCCACCAATAGACCGCCAGCGTTCCGTTTTTCTCGACGCCTTGGCCGCTTCGATAGGCGTTGCCGAGGAAGTATTGCGCCTGCGGCACGCCGCCCATCGCGGCTTCCTCCATGAGCTGAGCGGACTCCTGATCGCGATGGGCGAGTTTGAGGACTAAGGCGAGTCGGTAGCGGGCATCGGGGAAATAACCTTGGAGCTCCAACGCGCGTTGGTAGGACTGAATCGCGGCTTTCAGATTGCCGGTCGTATACGAGACGGTGCCGAGGTTGTAGTGTGCCTGTGTGAGTTCTGGATCGAGGCGCGTGGCTTCCTTGAGTGTGGCGAGGGCGGCGCGCCAATCTTGCTTGGCCATCAAGGCGACACCCAATTGCAGATGCGACTTGGCCAGGTCCGGCTTGAGCTTGATCGCCATGCGGCATTCATCGATCGTGGCATCGAGATCGCCGATGCGATAGAGCCCTTCCGCCAACTTGAGCCGATCCTCCGCGCTGTCCGGGAATGTTCGAACGTTCCCGCGTAACTTACTCAACATGAAGACGGCATCATCTCGTTCTTGTTTGGTGGATTCAGGGAGGAGATGTTCGTCCTGCTGCGCGGTCGGGGGCGAAGGAGCCGGCGACTCTATAATGGGGGGCGAAACCTGTTCTTCCGGCGTCTGTGCGAATGAAGGTGGGATAAACAGACAGATTGTGAGGATGAGGATCACAGGAATCGATCGCCGCATCATGGGAAGTCTGTGACCCTCCAACTTTCTCTAGCACGATGCTGAAAAGCCTCTATTCTCACCCGCCCAACCCTGGTGCGCCAAGACGCACTTTCCACCAAGCAGCGTTCTCGCATCGTTCAGACCCTCAACGTACGGAGGAGGTCACCTTGAGGCAAAGTAACTCTCCGCTCGCATGTGATCGAGGCGAGCGGCTCAAGCGAAGCTTGGTATGTACCCCCCGGCCCTTCACTCGCTGCGGCCTTGCTGAACGGACTTTTTGAGCATCCTGGCAACAATTGGAGAGCATTATACCACCGGCCAGCCGTCGGGATCGTCTGGCTCTGGCTAGCGTTTGAGCCCTGCGGCGATGCGCCGAATCCGCTCCTGGAGCGGCTGGGAGGTGAGTGCCTGGGGGTTGTGCTGGACGCGCCAGACCGGTTCGAGTGGGGCCGGATCGGTGGCGAGACGAGGAATCACATGCCAGTGGATGTGAGGCAATTGGTTACCAAGCAGTTCGTAGTTCATCTTCTTGGCACCAAACACCTGGGCGAGGGTTTTCGCCACCAGATTCACTTCCTCCATCAGCTGAATGCGCTCGGTGGGCGCCAGATGAAACAGTTCGGTTGCATGGCGTTTGAACAGGACAACGGTCCAGCCGGGGAAAAACTGATCGTCATGCAGATAGGCCTTGGAGAGGCCAAGGTCAGCGATGAAGCGATCGGCCTTGGGCCAATGGCCGTTGCAGGCGTTACAGGCAGGATCGGTCACGGCTGCTTTGCCTTCCGCCACTCTTCCTCGGTGATCACACCCTTCTTAAGCAGCAGCTGGATCAGCTTCTCCGCCTGCTTCTCCGTCTGACTGTGCGGCTGGCCTGGTGAGGCCTGTGCGGCCGGCTGTTGTTTGGGTTCAGCCGGCGGCCGCTTTTTCCCGTATACCCGGAACGCGGGCGTAAAGACGGAGAGGTAGTCTTTGTTCCTGATACGGACGGTGGCGGGGAGACTGTCGGTTTGCATTCCCAAGTCAGGGGTGGCTCCCACGGGAATGCGGAAGTACGGTTTGCCGTCGTCCGTTTCGCCGTCTTGCCCCAGCACGTCAAAGCGGCTGAGGAGCGTTTCGTTCTTGAGTGCTTCGTGATCTTCGCCTGCAAGGTTGGTGATTTTATCCAACACGACAATCAGCGAGTCGGCGATGAGCGGGTCGCCAGACAGATTCCTGACACTGATGTCGTACCGATACTCGCTGGTAAAGTTGTCCCGGCCCTTCAGTGTGACAATGGCGTTGGCTCGCCCTGTCAGGTCGGTGAGTTGGTCGATGGGGGAAGCGGTGGATTCTATGGCCGTGGTGAGGAGGCCGGCGACGGCGAGCGTCACTGTGAGGGCAATCGTCGCGTTGAGGAGTCGTGCTGTCATGCGTGCCTCATCGGATACGAACAACTGCCTCATGTTTCGCTCGCGGAGCATAGCAGAGTTGGCCTGTTTGATCGAGCCCTCTCGCCTTGACACTCTCTTTCCTTGACAGATATTCTGATCGCCGTCGTACGCGCCAACCCATGACACACACTGTCGCATCTTCGGCCCCACTCATCGTTCCACGCGCTCTCGTCTCCAAACTCATGCGGCTCTACGACTATCCGCATCCGTTGCGTCGAGGGCGCATCATTCGCGGCTACGATCGCCCTCATGCGGTACGGACGGCGCGCATGTGCGCAGCCGTAGCCGGTGTGTTGGGACATGAGGCGGATCGTGTCCGCCAATATCAGATAGCCTGTCTGCTGCATGATCTAGGCCGAGCTGGGTTGGATCGCCAGTTGTTCGGGCGGATCTGGTCTTGGGCAAAGGAGCGCGGTATTCCAACCAGGCCGCGTGAATGGCGAGCCATACACCCGGAGACGACATATGGGCGCGAGACGGAGGCTTTTCTCGCTCGGTATCGACGTGATCTCGAGGCCGAGGGCATCGCGATGACGGCCTGGGCGAAGGAACAGGTCGAGATGCGGTTGGGCTATGCGCGTCGGCTTGCCAGGCGGTTGCGAGCGGTGCGGACGTCGATCAAGAAGATTGGCGTCAGATGGGAACCCTGGATGCAGCAGGTTATGCTCTATTATTACTACCCCGAAAAACTGGCCGGCACGAGGCCGTGGGTCAAGCAGCTCGCAGAAATCCTCGTGGCTTGCGAGCAATTCGAGGCCTACAGCAATCAGCGGCGTGGGCGCGATTATTATGCGCGAAAGAAAGAAACGATTGTGGATGCATTCGCGTATCTCGAAAAATTGCAGCAAGAAGGCATTCTGAGCGGTGATGTGATGAAAGCGTTGAAGTGTCTCGCTGCGGAGGGGGCATTCGACGCCATCATTGCCGAAGCGCGCGGCCATCGGTTGATGCCGCGCGAAAAAACCCTACTTCGCCGGATGGAGCATTGAGATGGCCGTGAAGACCGTTCCCTTTCGGATTGAGATGCGCGGCGGGACCCAGATTGAAAATGTGACGAAGACCGTTGAGGACGCGCTGGCTGGCTCAAAGCTTACTGGAGGTCTCGTGACAGTGTTCGTCAAGCATACGACCGCCTCTATGATGGTGATTGAAGACGAGCCTGGCATCCGTGCCGATACGAAATCGTGGTGGGATCGAACCGTGCCGGTGGATCCGAACTGGCAGCACAATCAGCGCAATGCCGGTGAGGACAACGGGCACAGTCATCTTCGCGGGCAACTCCAAGGACCGTCGGTGACCATTCCATTCTCGAACGGGATGATGTTGCTCGGGACGTGGCAACAGATCGTGCTCGTGGATTTCGATACGAGGGCCCGGACCCGGGAATTGATTATTCAAATCATCGGCGAGTAGGGAGGAACAATGGGGCGCACGCCATGGCTTGTTGTCGCACTCTGTGCAGTCTGTATTGCCGTGACGGCGTTGACCGCAGTCGGGGGCGAGTGGGGTAAACCGCTGGGCTCAGCCTATGATGGACCGGAAGGCAAGCCTCGCGTGGTCACCCCTGCGCCTGTCGAATTAGGCCCAGACGAACGAACCACGATGGCGGTGTTCGAACGGGCAACGAAATCGGTCGTCTTTATCGCCAACACGGCGATCCAGCGTGATCCCTGGTCGTTGGATTTGTTCGAAGCGCCGCAAGGCTCCGGTTCGGGGTTCGTGTGGAACAAGCGTGGACACATCGTGACGAATTTTCATGTGGTCTACGGCGCCAATTCCATCACGGTGACGTTGGCCGATCGGACTGAACATAAGGCCAAAGTCATCGGAGCGGATCCGGACCACGATCTGGCTGTGCTGGACGTCGAAACGCCTGAAGGGGCGCTGGTTCCATTGACGGTCGGGACCTCGGAGGATTTACGGGTAGGGCAAAAAGTGCTGGCGATCGGCAATCCCTTCGGGCTCGACCATACGTTGACGACCGGCGTCGTGAGCGCGCTGGGACGGACGATCAAATCGCTTTCGAATCGGACCATCGAGGGTGTGATCCAAACCGATGCAGCGATCAATCCTGGCAACAGCGGTGGGCCGTTGCTGGATAGCAGCGGACGGTTGATCGGTGTGAATACTCAGATCGTCAGCCCCAGCGGCGCCTATGCGGGGATTGGTTTTGCTGTGCCGGTCGACACGGTCAATCGGATCGTGCCGGAGTTGATCAAGCACGGCAAGTTGATCAGGCCCGGGCTCGGCGTGTCGTTGGTGCCGGATGCCATGGCGAAGCGCTGGGGGATCAAAGGGCTGGTGATCGGCAAGGTGTCGAAGGGTGGCGGTGCGGAACGGGCCGGACTGAAAGGCGCCCGCGAGACGGTCCCCGGTCGAGTCGAACTGGGCGACATTATCCTCGCGGTGGATGGCACACCGGTGGTGACCGTCGATAGCTTGCTGGACGTGATGGAGAAACGTAAGGTCGGTGATCAGGTCGCGGTGGAGATTCTTCGCGGGAATCGGCGCGAACGTGTCTCTGTCACCCTACAAGCGGTGAATTAGCAGGCTCGACGTACCAGAAGCGTACGACTCGCCTTCTCGCTCGGGGCGGCCTTGCTGGCGGCCTGTTTGCCCCCTGGCTTGTTTATCATGTCCGACAATCTGTTCGGTCCCTGTGGTAGGATCATCCATTCTGTACTGTGT